>CAMLHU010000172.1 GCA_946479825.1 uncultured Gemmatimonadota bacterium | reverse complement strand
GGCCGGCCGGCTCGGCACCGTGCGGCCCCCGCCGGGGCCGCGGTGCTCGCCGCTGTGGGCCGGGATCCTCCGCCCGCCGTATGGCGGGAGGAGGAGCCGGTCGCCGGCCGCGGGGGGCGGCAGCACGATGAATTGCGGCGGCGCGGGGAAGCTCCCCGGCCGCCGCATCGCCACGGCCACGAGCGCCACCAGCACCGCGTGGGCCAGGAGGCTCGCCGCGAGGGCGGGCCACCGGCGCCGCGGACCGGCGGGCCCGGGGTCAGGCCTTGGCGCCAACCTTCGCGCCCTCGAACTTCTCGAGCATCTTCCCGACCCGGGCGATCCCCTCCGCCAGGCGCTCCGGCCCCACCGTGAGCGCGATCCGGAAGAACCCCTCGCCGGCCGGGCCGAAGCCGCTTCCGGGCAGGAGCACGACGCCCGCCTCCTCGAGGGTGCGCCGGGTGAACTCCGCCGACTTGATCCCCCGGCGGAGCGGCACCCAGAGCTACATCGCCCCCTTGGGCGTCGCGACGTCGAACCCGTCGCGCCGCAGGACCTCGAGCGCCGCGTCGCGCCGGCGCTGCAACTCGTTCCGGAACGGCACCACGAACTCGTCGCTCCGGTCGAGCGCGGTGACGCCCGCCTTCTGCACCGCGAGCCAGGGCCCGGTGTCGGTGTAGCTCTTGACCCGGGTGAGGATGCCGATGAGGTCCTTGCTCCCCACCGCCATCCCGCAGCGCCACCCGGTCATCGAGTAGCTCTTGGAGAGCGACAGGAACTCGATCGCGACGTCGCGCGCCCCCGGCACCTGGAAGATGCTCGGCGCCACGTACCCGTCGAACGTGACGTCCACGTACGGGTTGTCGTAGGCGATGAGGATCCCGTACTTCTTGCAGATGGCGACGGTCTTCTCGAGGTACTCCATCGACGCGGTGGCCGCGGTCGGGTTGTTCGGGTAGTTGAGGTAGACCAGCTTGGTCTTCCGGAGCGTCGCCTCGGGGATCGCGTCCCAGTCGAGCAGGAACTGCTTCTCGGCCTTGAGCGGGCAGATGACCGGCTCCGACCCCGAGAGGACCGCCCCGCCGATGTAGGCCTGATACCCCGGCTCCGGCACCAGCACGACGTCGCCCGGCGAGGCGACGCCGAAGGCCAGGTGGGCGAGCCCCTCCTTCGAGCCCACCAGCGGCAGGACCTCGGTCATCGGGTCGAACCGCTGGCCGAAGCGCCGCTCGACGAAGCGGCTCACCGCCTGGCGGAACTCCGGCAGGCCCTGCTGGAACCCGTACTTGTGGTACTTGAGCTCGTCCTGCGCGGCCACCAGCGCCTCGATGATCGGCTTCGGCGGCGGCCAGTCGGCGTCGCCCGCGCCGAGGTCGATGACGTCGACCCCCTGCTCCAGCAGGCGGCGCTTGATGGTCGGGATCTCGGCGAGGGGATAGCCCGGGAGGGCGTTCACGCGGGCGTTAGGCTTGATGGTCATGATCGCTCTTCACTGATCACGGGGTTGGAAAGGATGCCGACGCCGGGGATCTCCACCTCGACCACGTCGCCGGCCTGCAGCGGGCCGACGCCGGCCGGGGACCCGGTCAGCACGAGATCGCCGGGCTCGAGCGTCATCACCCCGCTGATGTACGCGAGAAGTCCCGGGATGCTGAAGATCATCTCGGCGCTGCGCCCGTGCTGGCGCACCGCGCCGTTCACCCGCCCGATCACCTCGAGCGTGCGCCAGTCGAGCCCCGTCACCGCGGCCGGGCCGACCGGACAGAAGGTGTCGAACCCCTTGGCGCGGGTCCATTGGGCGTCGGTGCGCTGGAGGTCGCGGGCGGTGACGTCGTTGGCGCAGGTGATCGCCCCGATGGCGCGTTCGGCCTCGGCCTCGTCCGCCCGCCTGAGCCGCCGGCCGACGATCACGCCGATCTCGGCCTCGTGCTCCACCCGCGTGGACGCCGCGGGAAGCACGATCGCCTCGCCCGGGCCGACCAGGGCGCTCGGCGGCTTGAGAAAGAGCACCGGCGCCGTCGGCACTGCGTTCCCCATTTCGCGCGCGTGCTCGGCGTAGTTCCGGCCGGCGCACACGATCTTGCCGGGCCGCGCGAACGGCAGCGCCATCTCAGGGTACCTCCGCGCCGATGCCGTGGCGCGCGAAGAAGTCCTCGCACTTGGTCCGCACCTCGCGCCACCGCCCCACCACCCGGTCCGCCCGCGGCAACCCGCCCAGCACCTGCCGGCCGTAGCGCTTGCGGACCACCCGCGGGTCGAGCAGCACCACCACGCCCGCGTCGCGCCGGGAACGGATGAGCCGCCCGAACCCCTGCTTGAGCTTGAGCGCGGCGTGCGGCAGGAGGTAGCCGCTGAACCCGTCCTCCCCCTGCTCCGCCAGCCGCTCCAGGCGCGCCGCGGTGAGCGGTTCGCTCGGCACCTTGAAAGGTAGCTTGGTCAGGACCAGCGCGCGGAGCGCGCGGCCCGGCACGTCCACGCCCTCCCAGAACGAATCGGTGCCGAGGAGGATCGCGTTGCCCAGCTCGCGGAACCGCTGCAGCAGCTGGTCGCGCGGCGCCTCGCCCTGCACCAGCAGCGGCCACCGCTCGCCGAGCACTCCGCGGAGCCGGGCCGCCGCGTCGCGCAGCGCGGCGTGCGAGGTGAAGAGCACGAACATCCCCCCGTCCGACGCGTGGGCCAGGTCGCGCACGACGTCGATCACGGCGGCGGCGTGCGCGTCGGGGTCCTCCCGCGGGTCCGGCATGTCCTCGGGGATCCCGAAGAGGCACTGATTGGGGAAGTCGAACGGCGAGGGGAGGATCTCCCGCACCGCGACCGGCGACGGGTCGCCCGCGAGGCCAAGGCGGCGCTCGAGGAAGTCGAACTCGCCGCCGGCGGCGAGCGTGGCGCTGGTGAGCACGGTGGTCTCGAGCTTGTCGAACAGGAGTTCGCGGAGCACCGGCGCGAGGTCGAGCGGCACGGACGCGAGCGTCACCTCCTGGCCCTTCCGCCCGCTCCGCTCCATCCAGCGCACCCGCGGCTCCCCGCCGGCGGCCGGACGCAGGGCCAGGTTGAGCCCGTCGGAGACCGCCTCGAGCCGCCGGGCCACCGCCCGGCTCTCGCCCAGCAGCTGGTCGCGACGTTCGCTGGCGGCGGCCTCGTTGAGCCGGTCCGCGATGGTGGCCAGGTCCTCGCGGATCCGGCGGAAGGCGCCGAGGGCGCGGTCGAGGTCCGGGCCGAGGCCGGTGTTCCAGAGCTCGTCGGCGGCGAAGTCGTCGGTGAGCCGGAGCACGCCGCCCGGTTCGGGCTCGAGTCGGGCGTGGAGCCGGCCGAACAGGGCGTCGGTCGCCCGCTTCGCCTCGCCCACGGCGGGGCCGACCCGCTGGGTGAGCAGGTCGAGGCTGGCCCGGCTCAGGAGGTCGTCCTGCTTCGCGAGCTCGGCGCCGAGCGCGGGGACCAGGCCGCGGCCGTTCCGCTCGAGCCGCGCGAGCAGACGGCGCGCACCGCGGCTCGAGACCTGGGCGCCCAGGTGGCCGGCCGCGACGTCCTCGAGGTGGTGCGCCTCGTCGAGGACCAGGCGCTTGTAGGGCGGCAGCACCGCCGCCTCCTGCCAGTTGTTGGCCGCCTGGCGCACCGAGAGGTCGGCCGCGAGGAGGTGATGGTTGACCACCACCACGTCCGCCTCGGCGGCCTTGCGGCGGGCGCTGAAGAGGAAACACCGATTGAAGTGGGGGCACTCCAGCCGGTGGCAGAGGTCGGCCTCCGCGCTCACCTCGTCCCACACTTCCGGCGTGGGCGGCGCCGGCAGGTCGCTGAGCGAGCCGTCCGCGGTCCGCGCCGCCCACGCGGTGATGCGGATCAGCTCCTCGTGCTTGTCAGGCTCGAGGAGCGACCCCTGCGCCTGCCCCGCCTGCTGCAGGCGCAGCAGGCAGAGATAGTTGCGCCACCCCTTGAGCAGCGCGAACGTCGGCGCCCGGTCGCCCTCGGCGAGGGCGTCGCGCAGGAGCGGGAGGTCCTTGGCGACCAGCTGCTCCTGCAGGTTGATGGTGTTGGTGCTCACCACCGTGCGCTCGCCGTTGGCGAACGCCCAGCGGATGGCCGGCACCAGGTAGGCGAACGACTTCCCCACCCCGGTCCCCGCCTCGAGCAGGAGCACACCGCCGTCGTTGTACGCGTCGGCGATGTACGCCGCCATGTGCCGCTGGCTGGGGCGGTCCTCGTGCTGCCCCAGCGCCGCGGCGACGGGGCCCCGCTCGCCGAGCAGGTCGGCCACCTCCAGGGCGTCGAGCCGCGTGAGCGGACGGGTCCGCGGCACCTCGACCACCACGTACAGGTCGGTGGCCTCGTTGTTGACGATGCCGAACCCGACCCCGGCGTCGTGGAGGCGCGCGGCGATGTTGAGGTCGGCCACCGAGGGCTCCAGCAGCCCGCCGGGATGGTTGTGCAGCATCATCTCGCCCGCCCGGTAGATGCCGGGCAGCGCGAGCACCTGGTCCACGGTCCCGCGCGCCACGGCCCGCGCCGCGGTGATCACGCCGTCCGGCCCCACCTCGGCCACGAACGCGACCTCCCGCCCGCGCGCGGAGGCGATCTCGCCGGCGATGAGCGCACGGACCTGGTCGGGAAGGCGGGGATGGGACACGGTGGGTCAGGCCGCGGGGGGAACGGGACGGGGCCGCATCCGCGCAATCTAACGGAGCGGCCCCCTGTTCCCGAACGTCCCGCCGGTCAGGGCGTGGTGCCCGCCGGCGGATGCACCACGATGAAATGCACGTTGTCGCGCGCCACGGCCCGGAGCCAGGCGGTGAGGTCCGGGAGCCGTGACGGCGGATACACGCCGCGGGCGCCGAGCGTCGTCCGGGTCAGCACCAGGGTGCCGTGGTCGAAGGCGTAGTGCGATTCGTACGTGCCGAAGGGACTCGTCTGGCGGACGTCGGGCGGCAGGTCCACGGTCCACCCGGTCGGCAGGGTCACCCGGAACTCGTCGTAGTCGAGCTCCGGCCCCAGCACCTCCGCCGCGTCGATCGGGAACCGCCGCGGTCCGTCGCTCTCCAGCCGGTCGGCCAGGGTCGAGAGCGTGCTCACGTCCCCGAACGGGAACCGGATGTACCGGGTGTCGCCCGACCGCTCCCCCGCGGTGCCGTCGAGGATCGCCATGCGCACCTCCGGGCGGGCGGAGAAGTCCTTGCCGTTGAAGATCTGGAGGCTGTCCCCCCGCGCGCCGAC
>CAMLHU010000171.1 GCA_946479825.1 uncultured Gemmatimonadota bacterium | reverse complement strand
CACCGACTCCCCCCCGCACCCTCCCATTCCCCCGCCCGTCCCGCCACTATTAGGTAGTAGCGCGTGCGACCGTTCTCCCGTCCCTTGAGGTAACGATGCGGCTTCCTTCCCGCCGCTGGCTCGTCGTCCTTGCTCTCGGTGTTCCGCTCCTTACGGCCGCGGTTGTGGCCAAGGTGCGATACGCGCCGGCCGGCGCGTGGCTGGTGCAGGAAGTGCTCGACCGGGTGGCCACCCAGTCGGTGGACACCGCCACGGCCAACAACATCTACGAGAAGACCGCCCGCGGCCTCCTCGACCAGCTGGACGACGGGTACGCCGAGCTCTATTCGCCGGAGCAGCTGCAGCAGTTCCAGCGTGAGACGATCGGGAACCGGTACGCCGGTCTCGGCATGAGCGTGGAGCTCGAGAAGGATTCGATCGTGGTGGGGCGGGTCTTCGCCAACACCCCGGCGGCGACGGCCGGCCTCCAGAGCGGCGACCGGATCGTGAAGGTCGACGGCCATCCGGTGACCGGCCTTGGCCTCGATTCCACCACGGCCCGGATCCGTGGGGCTGCGGGGACGCCGGTGACCGTCACCATCCGCCGGTTCGGGTCGGACGAGGTCGATCTTCACGCCGTGCGCGCGGAAGTGCACGTGCCCGCGGTGCCGTTCGCGGTGATGCTGCCGGGCAAGGTGGGCTACATCCCGCTGCAGCGGTTCAACGAGACCGCCGACAGCGAGGTGGCCGATGCGGTGATCAAGCTCCGTCGCGACGGGGCCCGGAGCCTGATCCTCGATCTCCGCGGCAATGGCGGCGGGTCGCTCGACCAGGCGATCAAGATCGCGGGTGTCTTCCTCCCCGCCGGCAAGCAGGTGGTGACCGTGCGCTATCGCGCCCAGCCCACCGAGGTCGGCACCGCGCAGGGCGGGCTGGTGGTCGGCAACGAGCCGATGGTGGTGATGGTGGACGGGTGGACCGCGTCGGCCTCGGAGATCGTGACCGGGGCGCTGCAGGACCACGACCGCGCGCTGGTGCTGGGGGAGCGCTCGTTCGGCAAGGGGCTGGTGCAGAGCCTCTTCCCGCTCGACCAGGGGTGGGCGATGAAGATCACCACCGGCAACTGGTTCACGCCGAGCGGGCGGAGCATCCAGCGGGCGCGGAACAAGGACGGCTCCCTGCGCGACGTGCCGCCCGACACCACGTCCTACCGGACCGACGCCGGGCGACCGCTCAAGGGCGGCGGCGGCATCACGCCGGACGTCGTGGTCAAGGCCGACACGATGACCACCGCGGAGAAGGACTTCACGAAGAAGCTCGCCACCAAGGGGCGCGAGGTCACGCTCACCGTGAACCAGCTGGCGCGCGAGCTGGCCGGCTCGGTCAAGGGCGAATACGACATCACGCCCGCCTGGCGCGACTCGCTCTGGACCAGGCTTGACGCCGTCGGGACCGGGATCACCCGCGCCGGGTTCGACTCTGCCCGCCGCGTGGCCGACCAGTTCCTCGACCAGCGGGTGGCGCAGATCGTCGGCGCCGATTCGCTCGCCTTCCTGCACGACGTGCAGTACGACCTCCAGCTCCGCCGCGCGGTCCAGCTGCTGAACGATGCCAAGACCCAGGGCGCCCTGCTGGCGGAGGCGGGGAAGTAGGGAAGGGAAGAGGAGGCGAGGAGGGGAAAGGGAAGAGGGGCCCCGCTGATTCTCGGGACCCCTCTTCTCGTCTTCGCGTCTTCCCCTCGGCCCTCTCCCCCCATCCCCCTCACTTCGCCCGGTCGAGATACTGCCCCGTCGCCGGGTCGACCCGCACCTTCTCGCCGTTGGTGATGAACTCAGGCACCTGGACCGTGACGCCGTTGGAGAGCTTGGCCGGCTTGGTGCTCGCGGTCTTGGTCGCGGTCTTCATCACCGGCGTGGTGTCCACCACCTCGAGCTCCATCACCTTGGGGAGCTTGATCCCGATCGGCCGGCCGTCGAGCCATTCGGCCTGGATCGTGACCTCGGGCTGGAGCCACTGCTTGAGGTCGCCGGTGGTGTCGTCATCGAGCATGAACTGCTCGTAGGTGGAACCGTCCATCACGTGGGTCCCCTGGCCGTCCTGGTAGAGGACCTGCATCTCCTTCGTCTCCAGCCGCGCCTCGTCCACGAAATCGCTGGCGTTGATGCGCTGGTCGAAGGTGTTGCCGCTGATCAGGTTGCGGAACCGCACCTGCACGAAGGCCCGGAGGTTCCCCGGGGTGCGGTGCTGGAAGTCCATCACCCGGCAGGGCTGCCCCTCCCACATGATGACGTGACCCTTGCGGATGTCGGTGGCCTTCATCGTCGTGCACTCCACGTTGTCATTGTGGGGCCCGGCGGCCCCGTGATCTCAAGCCCCCCAATATAGCCAGCGGTCAGAAGAACCGGAAATTGAGCCCGGTCATCAGCTGGAAGGGGTTCTGGCCCGAGATCACGGTCCAGTGGACCTCGAAGTAGAGCCGCGCGAGGAACCGCTGGGGACGGGTGGAGGTGACGCCGATGACGAAGTCAGGGCCGAGACGGGTGGTGTTGGGGGTCGAGGCGGTCCCGCCGCTCCGGACCACCGAGGCGCCAAGGCCGAGATAGCTCCCCTTGTTGGGGTCGCCGAACGGGCCAAGGACGTCGAGATTGATGTGCCCGAAGGTCGCGTTGTCCTTGAAGTAGAGGTCGCCGTTCGGGTAGAGGTCCACCTTGGCGGTGAGCGGGAGCCTGACCTGCATCCCGATCCCGGGCGCCCGGGCCGGCCAGTCGTAGGCGGCGTGGATGCCGATGAGCTGCATCCCCGTGGCGGGGAAGCGCTGGACCTGCGCCGAGGCCCCGCGGGGGAGCGCGGCGAGGAACGGCACAACGAAGACGATGGCGCGGAACGGCGCTCGGAACACCCGGGCCTCAGTGGTCAGGACGGCGGAAGGTAATCGGGAACGGAACGGGGGCGCATCTCTGCGCCCCCGTCCGTACCTCAGGTCCTGGTACCGGTCACTTCCCGGCGGGCTTCCGGTCGCGGTGGATGTCGCGACGGTCGTGGCGCCGTTCCCGCTTGTCCTGGCGCCGGTCCTTCCGGTCCTGGTGCTCGTCCTTCGCGTCCTTCCGGACGTCCTGCCGGTCGTCCTTGAGCTGCTCCTTGGACGCGCCGTCGGCCTTGTCGTCCTTGAGCTGCTCCTTGTCCTGCTTCAGGTCCTTGTTGTCCTTGCGGATGTCCCGGTTGTCCTTCCGGATGTCCCGGCGGTCGTGCCGGAGGTCGCGCTTGTCGTGCCGGATGTCGGCCTTCTGTGCCGGCGCGGCCGGCTGCTGCGCCGGCGGGGTGGCGGGCTGCTGGTCGGGGGCCTGGGCGCTGGCCGTGGCCGCGATGGCGCCGGACAGCACGACGGCGAGGGTAAGGCGATGGATGCCGCGCATAGCGTCGCTCCTTTGGGGTTCTGTTCGGTCCTGCCCGTGCACCCGGAGACGGGGGCCGGGGCCGGACGTTAAGTCTGCCTGATGGTACGGGTCGGGGGCCTCCCCGGGAAGGGCGGGGCGGATATCTTCCGGCCTCCCACCCACCCTCGGGGCCCCGTGCATCGGTCTGCGATCTTCCGCCTCACCGGGACGACCTCGTGAGCCAGCGCGTCGTCACGGCGACCGGCCCGGGCGCCGGCCCGGTCTGGTGGCCCTTCTCGACGATCCTCCGCCCCGCGCACCGCGGGGTCCGGCAGGTGCGGGATGCCTGGCTCACGGCGGCGGTGATCGCCGTGGCGCTCGCGGCGTTCGAGGCGATCGTGGACCTGAGCGGCATCCCGGTCCGGCTCGCGGGCGTCACCTTCGCGGTCTCGATCTACCCGCCGCTCATCATCACTGTCTGCCTGGCCCTCTGGCTCGGCCCGATGTGGGGGGCCATCCCGGCCTGGCTCGCCACCTTCGTGAGCGGGCTCATCGCCGGGATGACGCCGGGGCTCGCCGCCCTCTTCGCCACTGCCACGCCCCTCGAGGTGCTCATCCTCTGGGGCTCGTTCGTCATCCTCGACCTCTCCCCGGAGTTGTCCCGGCCGCGGCAGGTCCTGGCCTACCTCGGCGTGTCGGTCATCGCCGCGACGGCCTCGTCGCTCGCCGGGCTGCTCTACATCGATTCGCTCCACCTCGACCTGGCCCAGAGCCAGCGGATCTGGGAAGGGTGGATCCTGGGCGACGTGCTGCAGCTCGGGCTCATCGGCGCGCCGGTGCTGCACTGGCTGAGCCCGCGGGTCCGGAGCTGGATCGACCGCCAGTTCGAGACGCCGCCGCGGTTCGCGGTGAGCTACACCCGCAGCGTGCTGCTCGTCGCGGTGCTCGTGGCGGTCCTGGTGCTGGTGGTGTTCCAGGGCGTGTGGCGGGTCACGCTCTCGCTCGACATCCCGCCCGACGCGCGCACCGCAAGCGGCGAACCGCTCCTCCCTCGCCTCCGCGAGATGGGCCTCTTCGTCGGCCTCCTCGTCGCGGTCACCTTCGCCACCACCACCGCGTTCGCGGCCGCGCTCGCGCGGATCGGCGAGCGCGAGCGTGGGGTGAGCCAGCGCGACCCGCTCACGGGCACGCTCAACCGGCGCTCGTTCCCGCCGCACTTCCAGCGCGAGGCCGAGCGGAGTCACCGGCTGGGGAAGGGGATTGCACTCTTGTTCCTCGACGTGGACCACTTCAAGGCGCTCAACGACACCTGGGGCCACGAGATCGGCGACCAGGTCCTCCGCCAGCTGGCCCACCGGATCCAGGGGCTCATCCGCGAGCACGACCTCCTCTTCCGGTGGGGCGGCGAGGAGTTCGTCATCCTCCTGCCGCACACGCCCCCCACCGACGCCCACGTGCTGGCCGAGCGGATCCGCGCCGCGGTCGCGGCCGAGCCGCTGGTCAGGGAGGCGGTCCCGGCGCCGCTCCACCTGACCGTGAGCATCGGCGTCGCGGGCCAGGAACAGTTCCCGTTCAATGTGGATGACCTGATCGCGCGGGCCGACCGGGCGCTCTATCAGGCGAAGAGTCTGGGAAGGAATAGGGTGCTGTAAGAGCGGAGAAGAGGCGAAGAGGCGAAGAGGGGGGAGGCGAGAGACGGGAGACGAGAGACGGGCGGGGCGGCGGTCATCCTGAGCGAAGCGAGGGGTCTCGCCCCCCGGGGGGGGCGGGGGGGGCGCGCCGCCCCGCCGGAAACCCACCCCCCCCCCCCCCCCACCCCCCACCCCAAACGGG
>CAMLHU010000170.1 GCA_946479825.1 uncultured Gemmatimonadota bacterium | reverse complement strand
GGTCTCGAGGTAGGTCCGGATGACCTGCGACTCCATCGACTCGCGGCCGATGCGGCCGAGCCGGCCGAGTTCGCGGTCGACCTCCTTGCGCACCACCTCGGGGAGCTCGAGCCCCGCCAGCTTCTCGCGCAGCTCCTCGACGTCGTCGCCGTCCTCGTCCTCGCCCAGCTCGCGGCGGATGTGCTTGAGCTGCTCGCGCAGGAACATCTCGCGCTGGCGCTGCCCCAGCTCCTCCTGCACCTGCGACTTGATGTCCTCCTGGGCGTCGAGCACGCTGATCTGGCGCTGGACGTGCACCAGCACCCGGCGCAGCCGCTCTTCCACCGACAGGGTCTCGAGCAGCGCCTGGCGCTGGCCCGGCTGGATGTCGAGGTAGCCGGCCACCAGGTCGGCGAAGCGCCCCGGTTCCGCCACGCTCGAGAGCACCTGCTGCACCACCTCTTCGGGCAGCCCCGACTTCTGGCCCAGTTCGGCGGCGCGGGTGCGGGCCTCGCGGTACAGCGCCACGAACGCGGGGTCCTCGGGGTTGAGCGGCGGCATCTCGTCGGCCTCGCGCACCACCGCCTGCAGGTAGCCGTCCTTCTCGACCACGTGCATCGCGATGCCGCGGCGCTCGCCGCTCAGCAGGAGCTGCATCCCGGCGGGGCCGCGCTGCAGCTGGCCGATCCGCGCGATGGTGCCGATGGTGTAGAGGTTCTCGACGTCCACGGTCTCGGTGTTCTGGCGCTGCGAGACGGCGAACACCAGGCGGTCGGGCTGCGCGAGCGCCGCCTCGATGGCCTTGAGCGTGGCAGGACGGCCTGCGCCGATCGGCGCGGTGACGCCCGGGAAGAGCACCACCTCGCGCAGCGGCAGGACCGGAAGGGTCAGACGATCGGTCATTGCGTTCTCCAAGAGCAGGGCCCGCTGGATCGCGGACCGCTTGGGGTCCCCTGTAGTGCACCCCGTGTGCCACCCGCGATCGGCCCGTGCCGGAGGATAATCTGACGAAACGGCGGGCGGGCCCGGTCCGCAGGCCCGTGACGGCACAGGCGTTGCAGCTTCGAACGGGCCTTGCTGTCAGATTGGCGCGACCCGCTGGGAGTCTGGTCGCGCGGCTGGAAACGGTTGCCGAGCGTGCGGTGAGGCGCTAAATCTATAGCTCTCATGCCCCTGCCCCGATGAACGATCCGTTGCAGCAACCGCTCGCCCAGCGCCTGGCCACTGCGCTCGGCCAGACCTACACGATCGAGGGCGAGATCGGACGGGGCGGAATGGGGGTCGTCTATCGGGCCCGTGACGAGCGGCTGCAGCGCCGCGTCGCCATCAAGGTCCTGCCCCCCGAGCTCGCCTTCCAGGACGACATCCGCGCGCGGTTCATGCGCGAGGCGCAGACGGCGGCGCGGCTCTCCCATCCGAACATCGTCCCGATCCACGACGTCGGCGAGGCCGACGGGCTCACGTATTTCATCATGGGGTACGTGGACGGCGAGTCGCTGGCGGGCCGGATCAAGCGGCGCGGCCAGCTCCCGGCCGAAGAGGCGCGGCGCATCATGCGCGAGACCGCGGACGCGCTCTCGGCGGCGCACGCGCTCTCGATCATCCACCGCGACATCAAGCCCGACAACATCCTGCTCGACGGCACCCGGGCGCGGGTGATGGTGACCGACTTCGGGATCGCCAAGGCGCTCTCGGGGGGCCAGGGCGCCACGCTCACCAGCGCCGGCGTGGCCATCGGCACGCCGAGCTACATGAGCCCGGAGCAGGCGGCGGGGGAGAAGGAGATCGACGGGCGCTCGGACCTGTACAGCCTCGGCATCGTGGCCTACCAGATGCTCACCGGCCAGCCGCCGTTCTCGGCGCCGACCGTGGCGGGCATCCTGATGAAGCAGATCACCGAGCCCGCGCCGCTCGTGAGCGACTCCCGGCCCGACGTGCCCGAGGACCTCGGGCTCGCCGTGGCGCGCTGCCTCGAGAAGGATCCCGAGAACCGCTGGCCCACGGCCGACGCGCTGCGGCGCGCGCTCGAGACCCGCGCCACCGGCAACTACCGGCCGACCGGCACCGGCTTCCGCGCCGCGGCCCGTCCGTCGGGGACCCGCCCCGGCACGGCGGCACGCCGGCCCACCAGCGCCGCTCCCCGGGGCGACGTGCCGCGCTCGCCCCGGGTGCCCAACCTCCCCGTCCGCGCCGATGCGCGGGCGCGCGAGCGGCGGCTCGACCGCTGGAACGCGAGCGGGCGCGACCGCGACGACGAGCTGGTCCGCGACACCGGCGAGCCGGTCATCGTCCAGCGGGTCCGGCGGAAGTTCGCCAAGTGGGCGGCGGTCTCGGGGGGCTTGCTGCTCGTGAACGTGGCGACCGGCTTCCACAGCCCGTGGGCCCTGGTGGTGAGCGCGTTCTACGCGCTGGGCTCGGGGCTCATCACCGACTATTCCAGGCTCTGGCACTCCGGCTACAGCTGGCGCGACGTGCTGCACCGCCCGCCCGCCGCCGACGCCATCGAAGCCCGGACCCTCGCGGCCGCGGGCGGCAAGTTCCCCCGCCAGCTCCCGCCGCCGGCGGTGGCGGAGTTCGGCACGCACTGGGCCCGGATGCGGCAGGCCCACGGCGACCGCGCGGCGATCTACAAGCTGCTCGACCGGCTGTCGCCCGCCGAGCGCGAGATGCTGCCCGACGTCATCCAGACCGTGGACGGGCTCTACGCCCGGGCGCAGGAGCTCGGCCGCACCCTGCAGGCCATCGACACCGGCTACGGCCCCAACGATCGGGCGCGGATCGACGACCGGCTCGCGGCGCTGGAACGGGAACCCGCTGGCGAGGAGCAGGACCGCCAGCGGGCGCTGCTCGAGCGCCAGAAGGCGGCGCTCACCGAGATCGAAGGCCGGCGGAGCCAGATCGAGGCCCACTTCGAGAGCTGCGTCCTCGCCATCCAGAACGTGCGCTACGACCTGCTGCGGCTCCGCCAGGCGGGGCTCGACGCGGTGGTCAACGACCTGACCCAGGCCACCCAGGCCGCGCGCGCCCTCTCGCGCGACGTGGACGTCGCCATCGCGGCGGCGGGGGAGCTGCGGGAGGCAATGAAATAGAGTCAGTGAACGGTGAACGGTGAAGGGTGAACAGGGAATCGTGAACAGCGAACGGGGGGCTCCATGGATCGGGGCCCCCCGTTCACCGTTCGCCCTTCACCGTTCACCGACTAGAAGGCCGCGATCTCCTGGTACGCCTTCACCAGGTGCTCGGACTGGGGCAGGATGACGTCCTCGAGCTCCGGGGCGTAGGCGACGAAGGTGTCGGTCGCGGCGATGCGCTTGACCGGGGCGTCGAGGAACGCGAACGCTTCGTCGGCGATGCGGGCCGCGATCTCGGCGCCGTACCCCCACGACATCGAGTCCTCGTACGCCACGATGACGCGGTTGGTCTTCCGCACGGATGCGTAGATCGTCTCCCAGTCCACCGGCGAGAGGCTCCGCAGGTCGATCACCTCGACGTCGAGGCCGAACTGCTCCTCGGCCGCCTTGGCCGCCACCAGCGCCCGCTGCACCACGGCGCCGTAGGTGACCACCGTCAGGTGCCGGCCGGGACGGACCACCTTGGCCTTCCCGAACGGGATCATGAAGTTCGGGCCGGGGTTCGGCGCCTTGTTGTAGGTCTGCCGGTAGAGGTGCTTGTGCTCGAGGAAGAGCACCGGATCCTCGGACCGGATGGCGGTGCGCAGGAGGCCGTTGGCGTCGAGCGCGGTGCTCGGGCAGATGACCCGAAGCCCCGGCACGCCGGTGAACACCGCGGCGCCGGTCTGCGAGTGATACACGGCACCGCCCTTGAGGTAGCCGCCGTAGGTCACCCGCACCACCACCGGCGCGCTGAAGGCGTTGTTGGAGCGCCACCGGAGCAGCGCCAGCTCGTTGCGGAGCTGCTGGTAGGCGGGCCAGATGTAGTCGAAGAACTGGATCTCGACCACCGGCTTGAAGCCCCGGGTCGCGAGGCCGATGGCGCGGCCGATGATGTTGGCCTCGGCGAGCGGCGAGTTGTACACCCGGGTGCTGCCGTAGGCGCGCTGCAGCCCCCAGGTCACCTTGAACACGCCCCCCTTCCCCTTCACCTCGCCCAGGTTCTCCTCGCGGCTGCAGTCGGCCACGTCCTCGCCGAAGACGACGATGCGCGGGTCGCGCGCCATCTCGTCCTTCATGCAGACGTTGAGGAGGTCCACCATCGTGGTGGGCTCGCCGGTGAACTTCGGGTCCTCCTCGGTGTCGAACCGCTCGGAGGTCGGGTCCACGTCGGGCGAGTACACGTACCGATAGACGGTGTCGGTGGCGGGCTGCGGCGCGGCGAGCGCCGTCTCCGCCGCGACGTCCACCTCCTCGTCCACCTTGGCGCGGATGGCCTCGAGCTCGGCCTCGGTGGCCATCCCTTCGGCCAGCAGCCACTTCGGGAACCGGGCGAGCGGATCCTTCTTCGCCTCGGCCTCGCGTTCGGCCGGCGGACGGTAGAGGATCTCGTCGTCGGAGAGCGAGTGGCTGTAGGGACGGATGACGTGGGCGTGCACCAGCGCCGGCCCCTTCCGCTGGCGGGCGTACTCGACCGCGCGGGCCAGCGTCTCGTACGAGGCCACCGGGTCGCAGCCGTCGCACTCCTCCACCAGCAGCCCGGGGAACCCGGTCACCAGCTTCGAGATGCTCCCGCCCGGGGTGTTGACCTCGACCGGGACCGAGATGGCGTAGCCGTTGTCTTCGACCAGGAAGACGACCGGCAGCTTGAGGTTGCAGGCGCTGCTCAGCGCCTCCCAGAACTCGCCCTCGCTCGTCGTGCCGTCGCCGGTGGAGCAGAAGACGACCTCGTCCTTCTTCACCAGCTGGTCGCGGTCAGGAATGGCCGGGTTCTGCTCGGCGCGGAGCCACGCCTCGGCGCACCCTACCGCCTGCAGGAACTGGGTCCCGGTGGGGCTCGAGGCGCTCACGATGTTGAGCTCCTTCGATCCCCAGTGCGACGGCATCTGCCGCCCGCCCGAGTTGGGGTCGTCGGCCGCGGCGACCGCCGAGAGGAGCTGGTCGGTCGCGGTCTGGCCGAGGCCGAGGCAGAGCGCGCGGTCGCGGTAGTAGGTGTAGAACCAGTCGTAGCCGGGGCGGAAGGCCTTGGCGGCGGCCACCAGGACCGCCTCGTGGCCGGCGCCGGAGATCTGGAAGAAGATCTTGTTCTGCCGCTTGAGCTGGATCTCCT
>CAMLHU010000169.1 GCA_946479825.1 uncultured Gemmatimonadota bacterium | reverse complement strand
GGGCAGCACGCGATTCAAACCCGTCGGATACACCGGTCGGGGCGGACGGCGCCGGTGCGGCCGGCTTCGCCGCCGCCGGCTTCGCGGCGGGGGCGCCGCCGCCCCCCTCGGGGACCGCCTCGCCCGGCGCGCCGAGCCAGGCCACGACATTCGCGACCGGGACCGTGGTCCCGACCGGGACGACCTGCTTGAGCAGCGTCCCCGCCGCGCGCGCCACGAGCTCCATCACCGCCTTGTCCGTCTCGACCTCGGCGAGGACGTCGCCCACGGCGACCGCGTCGCCCTCCTGCTTCTTCCACTCGACGAGGCGACCCTCCTCCATCGTCGGGGACAGCGCTTCCATCACGACTTTCGTGGCCATGTCGGTTCTCGTATGGGTCGTGGGTCGTGAGTCATGCGTCGTGGGTGTGCCACCCGGAGGTCGTGGCCGTGGCGTGAGCCCGGCTCACGACCCGCGACTCACGACCCTTTACAGGTACAGCACCTTCTTGCACGCCTCGACGACCTTGGGCGCGTCCGCCTTGGCGGCGCGCTCGAGGTACTTGTTGTACGGCATCGGGACGTCGGCGCCGGTCACGCGCAGGACCGGCGCGTCGAGCTCGTCGAACGCCTGCTGCTGGATGACGTCCACCACCTGGGCGCCGACGCCGGCGAAGTTCCACCCCTCCTCGGCCACCACCACCCGGTGCGTCTTCGCCACGGAGGCGAGGATCGCCTCGGTGTCGAGCGGGCGGATGGTCCGCAGGTCGAGCACCTCCGCCGAGACGTTCTCGGCGGCGAGCTGTTCGGCCGCCTTGAGCGCCACCGCCACCGTCTTCGAGTGGCAGATGATCGTGACGTCGGAGCCCTCGCGCTTCACGTCGGCCTTGCCGATCGGGATCGCGATGTCGCCGTCGGGGACCTCGCCCTTCAGGTTGTAGAGCATCTCGCCTTCGATGAACACCACCGGGTCGTCGTCCCGGATGGCGCTCTTGAGCAGCCCCTTGGCGTCGGCCGGCGTGGCGGGCATCACCACCTTGAGGCCGGGGATGTGGGCGTAGTAGCTCTCGAACGCCTGCGAGTGCTGGGAGGCGAGCTGCAGCGCCGCGCCGCCCGGCCCGCGGAACACGATGGGACAGCCGACCTGGCCGCCGCTCATGTACCGCATCTTCGCGGCCGAGTTGACCACCTGGTCGATGGCGAGCAGCGCGAAGTTCCAGGTCATGAACTCGACGATCGGGCGGAGCCCGACCATCGCCGCGCCGACGCCGACCCCGGCGAAGCCGAGCTCGGTGATCGGCGTGTCCACCACGCGCATCGGCCCGAACTCCTCGAGCAGGCCCCGGCTCACCTTGTAGGCGCCGTTGTAGACGCCGACTTCCTCGCCCATCAGGAACACCGACGGGTCGCGCTGCATCTCCTCGCGGAGCGCCTGGTTGAGGGCGTCGCGGTAGGTCAGGACGGCCATGGTCAGTTCCCCCCCGTCGGCGCGTACACGTCGGTCCAGAGCTCCTCGGCCGCGGGCTCGGGGGCCTCGTCGGCGAACTTCACCGCGTCCTCCATCTCCGCCGTGACCTCCGCGTCCATCGCCTTGATCGCGGCCTCGTCCATCACCCCCGCCGCGATGAGCCGCTGGCTCCAGGTGCTGATCGGGTCGCGCTTGCGCTGCTCGTCCACCTCTTCCTTGGTCCGGTAGTGGCCGTGGATCGGGTCGGACATCGAGTGGCCCATGAACCGGTAGGTGCGGATCTCGAGCAGGGTGGGGAGGCTCTCCTTCCGGGCCCGCGCGCAGGCGCGGTCGGTGGCCGCCCGCACCGCGAGCACGTCCTGGCCGTCCACCACCTCGTTGGCCATGTCGTACGAGCAGGCGCGCTCGGAGATGTCGTAGATGGCGCTGGCGCGCTCCAGCGCCGTGCCCATCCCGTACCGGTTGTTCTCGCAGATGAAGATGGCCGGCAGCTTCCAGAGCGCGGCCATGTTGAGCGCCTCGTGGAAGGCGCCGTTGTTCACCGCCGCCTCGCCGAAGTAGCAGAGCGCCACCTGGTCGCCGCCGCGGTACTTGATGGCGAACGCCATCCCGGTGGTGAGCGGGATGTGCCCGCCCACGATGCCGTGTCCGCCGAGGAAGCCGAGGGAGGCGTCGAACAGGTGCATCGAGCCGCCCTTGCCGCTGGTGCACCCCGCCGCCTTGCCGAACAGCTCGGCCATCACCGCCCGGGCGGTCATGCCCCGGGCCAGGGCGTGCCCGTGATCGCGGTAGCTGCAGGTGAGGTAGTCGTCGGGCCGGAGCGCCGCGATGCTGCCCACCGCCACGGCCTCCTGGCCGATATAGAGGTGGCAGAAGCCGCCGATCTTGCCGAGGCTGTACGCCTCGCCGGCGCGCTCCTCGAAACGGCGGATCTGCAGCATCTGCCGCAGGTAGGTCCGGTACTGCTCCGCCGTCTGCGCGTCGATCTTCTTCGGCAGGGCGGTCGCGCTTGCTGGGGACATCAGGTCTCCGACGCGGTTCGGGCCTGCTCCACCTGCTCCCACGCGTGGTAGGAGGAGCGGGTGAGCGGGCTGGCCTGGACGTGCTTGAAGCCGAGGCGGTGGCCGATCGCGGCCAGCTCGGCGAACTCCTGGGGCGTGTAGTACCGCACCACCGGCAGGTGGCCCTCGCTCGGCCGCAGGTACTGGCCGAGCGTGAGGATGTTCACGTCCACCCGCCGGAGGTCCTTCATGCACTGCACCACTTCGTCCCACTCCTCGCCCATGCCCAGGATGATCCCGGACTTGGTGAGCGCCCCGGGGCCGCCCATCTGGCGCGCGTTGCCCAGCACCCGGAGGGCACGGTCGTAGCGGCCCCCGGGCCGTGCCAGCCGATAGAGCCGCTCGGCGGTCTCGAGGTTGTGGTTCAGGATGTCGGGCTTCGCGTCCATCACGATCTGGAGCGCCCGCTCCGACCCCTTGAAGTCGGGGATCAGCACCTCGACCGAGGTCTCCGGCAGCCGGCGCTTGATCTCGGTGATGCAATCGGCGAACGCCTCGGCGCCGCCGTTCTCAAGGTCGTCACGGTCCACCGACGTGATCACCACGTGCTGGAGCGCCATCTGCGCCACCGCCTCGGCCAGCCGGACGGGCTCGAGCGGGTCGAAGGCCTTGGGCGTCCCGTGGGAGACCGCGCAATAGGCGCAGTTCCGGGTGCACACGTCGCCCAGGATCATGAACGTCGCGGCGCGGTGCTCCCAGCATTCCCCGATGTTGGGGCAGCGGGCCTCCTCGCACACGGTATGGAGGTCCAGCTCCCGCATCATCCGCTTGACGTCGAGGTAGGTCCCGCCCCCCGGCGCCTTGACCTTGAGCCAGCCCGGCTTGCGCTCGAGCGCCGGCGGGGCCGGCAGGCGAGGCCCCGCGGCCGACGGGGCCTCGGGATTGCCACGGGTGAGCTGGACCAGCACGGGTGCCGCCATTCGGGACCGCCCTCAAGGAGGGTTCACGAGCGGGATGAAGGTATAGAGGGGGCGTGGCGGTAGGGAGTGCCGCCGAGGCCATAATCAACCATCTGGTTGAAATATACCACCTTACACGATCCCCCCGGGGCTCAGCGGCCCCCGGGGGGGATTCCGTGGTCCGGCAGGATCAGGAAGGAACGGTGGCGAGCAGGAGGACGGGGGTGGTAGGCGCAGGGGATCCGCCGGCCGGCTCCTCGGTGACGGCGAACGCCTGGACGCCACCCTCCGTCGGCATCGGCACCCGGTCCAGCAGGACGTGGCCGTCCGGCGCGACGTCAAAGGTCACCGACGGCACGGGCTTCTGGTCCTGCATCACCCAGAGCTGGTAGGTCCGGCCCTTGGGGGCGACCGGGAGATTGAAAGCGTACAGCAGCGCCTGATGCTGCTTGCGGTTCCAGAACACTTCGACGCCCGGCTCCGGCGCGCCCGTCGAGCGAAGCACGTGCAGCTCGACGCCGGGGGCGAAGATGCTGCGGAGGGTCGCGTCGCGCGCGGAGAGCTGGCGCGAGACGGAGTCGAGCGCGGTCTGAAGCGCGATCTCCCGGCCCCCCGCCGCGCGGACCGCGCTGCGCCACTGGTAGCCCAGTCCGACGGCCGCGGCCAGGCTGGCGGCGAGTGCAAGCCAGAGTGGCGCCGGCGTGCGCGTCCGAGGCGCCGCCAACGGGGTGACGCCTGTGTCAGGCGTCGCCGCGGCGGGAGGCGGCGCATCGGGGGCCGGCCGCGTTCCCGCCCCCGAGATCCGGGCGATCACGCGGTCGCGCAGGTCCGTCGGCGGGGTGGGCCCGCTCCGATCGGCCAGCGGGAGCAGGGCCAGCGCCTCGCGGTATTCGCGGACCACCCACTGCAGGCCCGGTGACTGGGCCAGTTCCTGCTCGAACGCGGCGGCGTCCTCGGCCGAGAGCAGGCCGAGGGCGTAGTCGGCCGCGAGATCCTGGAGCGATTCGCGCGGGCTCATGCCGACATCCCGTAGTAGGGGCGAAGCGCCTCGCGCAGCTTCTGGAGGCCGAGGCGCACGCGGGTCTTCACGGTGCCGAGCGGCTCGTCGAGGCGTTCGGCGATCTCGGAATGCGAGAGGCCGCCGTAGAAGGCCAGTTCGACCGCCTGGCGCTGCGGCGCGGAGAGGGTCTGCAGCGCGGCGCCGAGCTGGCGGCGCCGCTCGTTCCGTTCCGTCGCCTCGACCGGATCGCCACCCGGCAGGGCCGGCATCAGGGCCGTCGGGTCGGCGGTGAGTTCCTCGAGCGTCCGCGCCCGGCGACCGCGGCTTCGGACCAGGTCGAGGGCACGGGTCCGGGTGATGGTCATCAGCCAGGCGCCCACCGAGCCGCGGCGGGGATCGTAGCGGGCGGCGTCGCGCCAGGCCTGGGCGAAGGCATCCATCACCACCTCTTCCGCGTCGGCCGATTCCCCGGTGATGCGGTACGCGGTGGCGTACAGCACCGGGCCGTAGCGGTCGTATAGCTGACCCACGACCTGCTCGTCGCCGGACGCCATCCGGAGGACAAGCGCCTGGTCGTCAAGCGTTGTGGGCGGGACCGCTGCGGGTCGGGTCATCGGATATGGTGGAAGGGATGGGGCCGCCCGGCGGCCGGGCTCAGCCGGTCGGCGGGCACGACGCATCATAACGTGCGGCGGGCGCAGAGGGAACGTAGTGGCCACGCTTCCCCTACGCCCGGGCAGGTCGGGTGGATCTCCGCGCTCAGATCACCAGCGCCAGAACCGCTCCGGGCTCATCGCGGGGAGCCCCTCCACCGCCGGT
>CAMLHU010000168.1 GCA_946479825.1 uncultured Gemmatimonadota bacterium | reverse complement strand
GTAGTAGCGCCGGTCGGCGTAGAACTTGATCCAGTCGGCGCCGTGGGCCACCTGCTCGCGCACCGCCTTGCGGATCTCGTCCACCCCGTCCACCACCTGGACGCCGTGCGGCAGGTCGAGCTCCCACGAGTAGCCGAGCAGCGGGTACATCCCGGTCGGCGCGAAGGCGCGCGTGGCCACGAACATCCGGGGGCCGGGGATGACGCCGCGGTTGATGGCCGTCTTCACGTCCACGTCGGCGTACATCGCCCCTTCGGTCTCGAGGTCGCGGATCCCGGTAAAGCCGTTCATCAGGGCCGTGCGCGCCGCCATCGTGGCGCGGATGGTCCGGTACGGGATGGACTCCTTGAGCAGCTGCTCGTCGTAATCGGCGGCGGTCACGTCGCCCTGCAGGAGCACGTGGGTGTGGGCGTCGATGAGGCCGGGCAGGACCGTCATCGTCGAGAGGTCGATCACCCTGGCGCCGGCGGCGTGGGCTCGCACCGAGGCCCAGGGCCCGACCTCGGTAATGCGGTCGCCGGTGACGAAGATGCCCTGGTCGGTCGCGGGCCGGTCGCTCACGCCGTCGATGAGACGACCGGCGTGGATCAGGACGCGCATCGGCGCGGGGGCCTGGGCCCCGAGCGGGGCCGCGGTGACGAGCAGGAGGGCGGCGGCTACCTTACGGCATGCGTTCAGCATGGTGGGTTCCGGGCGGAAAGAGTGGCCCATTCTGCGGTGCGGCGGCGCTCTGCGCAAGCCTCGCGCTCGCCCCGGCCCTCGCGGCGCAGGCGTACGACGCGGGCGCGCTCCGGTGCGCGGCCTTCCGGCAGTCGGTGGACGGCACCGTGCGGACCGAACTGAGCGGCAGGGTCCGGATCGAACGCGCCGGCCGGGACGGCGTCCTCATCCTCTCGGCGGAACCCGGCGCCGCCGGGGCGCCGTTCCGCGTGGCGCTCTGGTGGGATTCGCTCCGGCTCTGGCGTAAGGCCGACGGGACCGACCTCGCACCCGATGCCGAGGGGTTGCTGGGCGGCCGGTACGCGGGGACGCTCGACCAGCGCGGGGAGTATCGTGGCGAGCGGGTGCCGTTCATTCCCGACGAGGTCGCGGAGATCGCCGACCTCACCGGCGTCCCTGAGGACCTCCTGCCGCTCCTGCCGCCCGCCCCGCTCTCGGTCGGCGGCACCTGGACCGACGGCGACGGCCGTACCGTACGCCGGCTTGCCGACAGCTCGGCCGGCGGGCGCCGCTGGTGGCGCTACGCCATCGAGCGCCGGACGGAGCACCGCGAACGCCGACCCATCGGCGGCGGCGGGGAGGCCAACATCGAGGACACCGAGTCCGAGTCCGGCCAGCTCACGTGGGACCCGTCGCTCGGCCCCTGGCGCTGGGACCGACGCATCGCCGCGGAGACTCGGATCGTCGAGGATCCGAAGCGGGCGTTCCGGTCGCACCTGGACCAGCGGGTGGTGCTGCAGCGGGTGGGGGTGGACGCGGGGGAGTGCGAGGCGAAGTGAGAAGGCGGTGAGCGGTAAGCAGTGAGCGGTGAGCGGTACAACGAGAGCGGGCTCCCGATCGAGATCTCGACCGGGAGCCCGCTCACTTCTCACTGCTCACCGCTTACCGACTAGTGCGCCGCCCCTCCGCCCGTCACGCGGCCGGTCCGGAACAAGAGCAGCAGGGGGAGCGAACAGACGAAGGTGATCCCCATCGTGAGGAACACGCGCTCGAAGGCGATCATCATCGACTGGGCGGTGACCATCCGATCGAGGAGGGCGTGGGCCTGGAGCGCGGCGTGGTTCACCGAGCCGCCGAGCCGGGAGAAGGTCCGGGTGGCGCCGGCCACCCATCCGGCCACGGCCGGGTCGTAGGCGTTGACGTGGGCGCTCAGCGCGGTCTTGGCCTGGGTGGTGAAGCGCGAGATGAGCGTCGCCGCGATGGCGATACCGAAGCTGCCGCCGAGCTGGCGCGACAGGTTGAAGAGGCCGGTCCCCTGCGCGAACTGCCGCGGATGGAGGTCGGCCACGGCCGCGTTGGTGAGCGGCACGAAGATGAGGCCGAGCCCGACGCCGCGGAGCACCATCGGCCAGAACAGGTCGCCGAGGCCGATCTGGAGCGTCAGGCGGTAGTGGAGCCACATCGACCAGAACACGAGCCCGACGCCGGCGGTGATCATCACCCGGGCGTCCACCTTGGCGACGAACCGGCCGACGAACGCCATCGTGACGGCGCTGGCGATGGCGCCGGGGAGGATGACCTTCCCGGTGTCCCAGGCGGTGTAGCCGAGGAGGTTCTGGAGCATCACCGGGAGCGCGAAGACGCTGGCGTAGAGTGCGAAGCCGAGCGACAGGCCGAAGATGACGCCGGCGGTGAGCTGGCGGTTCTTGAGGATGCGGAGGTCCACGATCGGGTGCCGCGCCATGAGCTCGCGCACCACGAACGCCACCACGCCGAACGCCGCGAGCCACGCTTCGACGGTGATCTCGGTCGAGTCGAACCATCCCTTCGACTCGCCGCGCTCGAGCAGGACCTGCAGCGCGCCGATGCCGAGGATCAGGAACGCGAGCCCCCACCAGTCCACGTGGTCGGCCTGTTCCGTCACGTGCTCGGGCTCGGGCACGAACCGCCACGTCATGATGGCGGCCATGATGCCGAGCGGCACGTTGATGTAGAAGATCCAGGGCCAGGCGAAGTTGTCGGTGATCCACCCGCCCAGGGTGGGGCCCAGGGTGGGGCCCACCATCACGCCCATCCCGAAGATGGCCATCGCGACGCCGCGCTCCTCGATCGGGAACACGTCGAACAGGATGGCCTGGGCCGTGGAGATGAGTGCGCCGCCGCCCACGCCCTGCACGATGCGCCAGCCGACCAGCGCCTCGAGCGAGTGGGCGTTGCCGCAGAAGAACGACGCGGTCGTGAACAGGATGATCGAGCCGGTGTAGTAGTTCCGCCGGCCGAACCGGACCGAGAGCCACCCGGTGAGGGGCAGCACGATCACGTTCGCGACGATGTACCCGGTGCTGACCCACGCGATCTCGTCGAGGGTGGCGCCCAGGTTCCCCATCATATGCGGGATGGCCACGTTGACGATGCTCGTGTCCACCAGCTCGAGGACGCTCGCCATCGTCACGGCGAACGCGATGAGGTAGCGCGCGCCGTAGATCTCGTCCCGCGTAAGGGTGCGCCGCTGCGGGAGCGGCAGCGCCATCGTGGCCATCGCCGTCGCCTCAGCGGGTGGTGGTGATCTCGACCTCGACCGACATCCCGGGCCGGAGCGGGTGCGCCTCGTCCACGCCGCCGTCCACGGCGATGCGCACCGGCACCCGCTGCACCACCTTGGTGAAGTTACCGGTGGCGTTGTCGGGCGGGATCAGCGCGAACCGCGCGCCGGTGGCCGGGCTGATGCTCTCCACGTGGCCGGTGAACGTCCGGCCGGGGTAGGCGTCCACCGTGAACGCGACCGCGTCGCCCGTCCGGACGCCCGGGAGCTGCGTCTCCTTGAGGTTGGCGGTCACCCAGACGTCGTGGAGCGGCACCACGGCCATCAGCTGCTGGCCGATCTGCACCAACTCGCCCGGCTCCACCGAGCGCTTGGCCACGACGCCCGAGGCGGGCGCCGTGATGTGGGTGTAGCTGAGCTGCAGCTGGGCGTTGTCCACCGCGGCCTGCGCCGCGGCCAGCCGCGCGTCGGCGCTGGTGAGCGCGGCGGCGGCGGCGTTGACCTGGCTCTCGGCGGCGGCGGCCTGCCGCTCGGCGGTGGTCAGGTTGGCCTGGCTCGCGTCGAAGGCGGCTTGGGCGGCGTCGAGCGCCTGGGCCGAGACGATCTGCTGGGCCGCAAGCGCCTTCACCCGCTCCAGGTCGGACTGGGCCTTCCGGAACGCGGCCTGCGCCGAGACCACGGCGCTCTGCGCGCTCGCGGCGGACGCGCGCGAGGCCTCGAGCTGCGCCTGCGCCTGCCCGGCCCGGCTCTGCGAACCGGCCTGCGCCCGCGCGGCGGCCAGGTCGGCCTCGGCCTGCGCCAGCCGGACCTTGAGGTCGCGGTCGTCGAGCACCACCAGCGTGTCGCCGGCGTGCACGACCTGGTTGTCCTCCACCCGGACCTCGCTCACGAAGGCGGGGACCTTCGGCGCGATCGGGGTGATGTGCCCGTCCACCTGGGCGTCGTCGGTGCCTTCGTGGTGGCGGGCGTAGATGACCCGGCGGGCCCCCCACACCAGCAGCGCCAGGACGACGGCGCCGACGATGTAGAAGGTGCGGCGGTTCTTGGCCGGCGCCGCGGGGGGCGCCGGGGTCTCGGGGGTCGCGGTCGTGCTCATGGACTGCTCCACAGGGGTGGCGGTGGTCGTCATCGGTCGTCGCTCAGTCGTTTCAGTCGTCGGTCACGGCATCCGGTCGAGCGCACCGAGCGCCCGGTACGCCCGGAGCCGGGCGGTGGCGTAGTTCACCTTGGCCTGGATGTACCCGTCGCGGGCCTGGATGAGCCCCGACTGGGCGTTGCTGGTCTCCACGCTCCCGGCCACGCCGGCCTTGAAGCGCTCCTCCGCCTGCGCCAGCTCCTGCTCGGCGAGGGCGAGCCGCTGCGCCGCGAACGTCACCTGCTCGCGGGCGCTCTGGAGGTCGAGCACGGCGCTGCGTGCGTCCACGTCCACCTGCTGGAGCAGCGCGTGCTCGCGGAGGGCCTGCGCGTCCACCCGGTCCTGCGACTCGGCGTAGCGGCGCTGGCGGCGGAAGCCGTCGAAGATCGGGATCGTGGCGCGCACCCCGACCTGGTAGGTGCCGTTCATCTTGTCGGTCGCCGTGCCCATGTAGGCGTACGACCCGAACAGCCCCAGCGACGGCAGGTTCTCCCACCACACGGCGCGGCGGCCCAGCGCGGCCACCTGCGAGCGCTCCCGCTCG
Source organism: uncultured Gemmatimonadota bacterium (assembly GCA_946479825.1). The sequence goes on along the minus strand of CAMLHU010000168.1, from coordinate 352 downwards.
GCCGCGGCCTCGGGCCGGTGGGCCAGGGCGTAGCGGACCGCCGAATCCGGGGAGAGCGGGATGGTGAGGTCGCCGCCGCCGAGGGAGTCGGCCAGCGCGAGCGTCGTGTCGGCCGGAAGGTCGAGCGCCTGGGCCAGGTCGAGCTGCGAGCGCTCGAGCGCGTTGCGGGCCAGGATCAGCTGGGTCTGGACCGCCTTGGCGTTCACCTCGGCGCGGGTCACGTCGATGTTCGGGCTCACGCCGGCCGCCCGCATCTGCTCCGCCTGGTGCAGCAGGTCGGCCGCGACGCCGCTGTCGGCCTCGCGCGCGGCCACCGTCTCCTGCGCGCTCAGCACCCGCAGGTAGGCGATCC
>CAMLHU010000167.1 GCA_946479825.1 uncultured Gemmatimonadota bacterium | reverse complement strand
GACGCCTCGGTCGGCGGCAAGGTGGCGGTCGATACCGCGCACGGAAAGAACCTGATCGGCGCGTTCCATCCGCCGGCGCTGGTGCTCGCCGACCCCGCCACGCTCACGACCCTGCCTGAGCGTGACTACCGCGCCGGGTTCGCGGAGGCCGTGAAGCACGGGCTGGTCGCCGACGCGGCCTATCTCGACTGGATGGTCGCGCACGCCCGGGAGCTCGCCGCGCGCGACCTCGGCGCCCTGGAACACCTCGTCGCGCGGAGCGTCGAGATCAAGGCAACGGTCGTGGTGGCCGACGAACGCGAGTCGGGACAGCGCGCGATACTCAACGCCGGGCACACCGTGGCGCACGCGATCGAGCAGGTCTCCGCCTTCGGCGTGCGCCACGGCGAGGCGGTCGGGCTCGGCCTGGTGGCCGAGTGCCGGCTGGCGGAGCGGCTCGGTCACGCCGGCCCCGGCCTCGCCGCCAGGGCCGCCGACGCGCTCCGGGCCCTTGGCCTGCCGACCCGGCTCGAGCGGCCGCTCGGCGCGGAAGCTCTGGTGACCGCGATGGGGACGGACAAGAAGAACCGCGCCGGGGCACTGCGCTTTGCGCTGGTGGCCGAACCGGGTCGGCCGGCCGTGCAAAGCGGCGAGTGGACCACAGCCGCGCCCGGAGACGTGGTGGCCGGGGTCCTCCGGGAGGCGATCGGCGCCTGACCTGACTTTCCCCGCCCTCCACCACAGCCTTCCCACAGTACCCCACATCATCAACAGACCGTAAAACGTTGCCTGTCAATAACTTGGGCGACCAGTCGCGGGTCCGCCATCGGACCGGCCCGGTGTCCCGGCGTGGACAAAGTCACGAACCTGTTCCAATTGAACGATTTGTGATGTGGAAATAAAAAACTGCTTGACCGCCTTTTGTGTTTTTCCTATGTTGGCAGTCCTCTCCCGACCGACCGGTCGGCCGCAGGTCCCGAGTCCAAAGCAGTCCCGATCCAGAGGAGCCGAGCTCCTCCAGCCCGTGGGGTTACCATGGCCCGTGCCCGTGTTCCCAAGGCGCGTCCCTTCTTTCGTCCGCCTGCCACCGGGGCGTTCGATCAGTACCTGCTCGACATCCAGAAGCTTCCGATGATCACGGACCCGGCCGAGGAGAAGCGGCTGGCGCGGCTCGCCCAGCAGGGCGACGAGAAGGCGGCGGAGCGGCTGGTCACGGCCAACCTGCGGTTCGTCATCTCGTACGTGAAGAAGTACCAGGGCCACGGGCTCGACCTCTCGGAGCTGGTGGCGATCGGCAACGAGGGCCTGCTCAAGGCGGTCCGCAAGTTCGACCCGGACCACGGCGTGAAGTTCATCTCGTACGCGGTGTGGTGGGTGCGCCAGGCGGTGCTCAAGGCGCTGGCGGAGCAGACGCGCAGCGTCCGGATCCCGCTCAACCAGAACAGCGCCCTCATCAAGATGTCGAAGGCCGAGAGCTTCCTGTCGCAGGAGCTCGGCCGCGAGCCGACCGACGAGGAGATCGCGCAGGCGCTCAACGACTCGGTGGAGAACATCCGGGCGAGCCGCCGGATGACCTCGGCCGAGCTCTCGCTCGACGCCCCGGTGGAGCGCGGCGACAAGTCGGCCAGCACCTTCGGCGAGCGGTTCGCGGGGGAGGGCTCGAACGAGATCGAGGAATCCACCGATGCGCGCCTGATGCGGGAGTTCATCGACCGGCTGTTCGACCGCTATCTCACGCCGCGCGAGCGCAAGATCCTCTGCCTCTACTACGGCCTCGAGCAGGGCACCGAGGCGCTCACGCTCGAGAAGATCGGGGCGCTGCTCGGCGTCACCCGCGAGCGGATCCGCCAGATCCGCGAGCGCGCCTTCGAGAAGCTCCGCTCGAGCCCCGACGTGAAGGGCCTCAAGGGGACCTGGGTCGCCGCCTGACGGTCGGCGCTCGCGCGACCTGACGGGCTCCCGGCCACCCCGGGGGCCCGTCGTCGTTCCGGCGCCCCCATCCCCGCCCGCCACCCCCTACATTCCCAGCATGACGTCCCCGCCGTCGCTCGCCGCCGAGCTGGCCCGCATCGTGGGCGAGCGCTGGGTCCGTACCCGGCCGGCGGAGCTTGCCACCTGGAGCGCCGACGGGCTCCCCACCCACGAATCGCGACCCCGGACCGTGGTGCTCCCCGGCAGCCGGGAAGAGCTCGCCGCCGTGGTGCGCGCGCTCCACCGCGCCGGCCTCCCGTTCGTGGCGCGGGGCGCGGGGACCGGGCTCTCGGGCGGCGCCCTCGCCGACGCGGACGCGGTGCTCATCGCCCTCACCCGGCTCGACCGGATCCTCCGGGTGGATCCCGCCGCCCGGCGCGCGGTGGTGGAACCGGGGGTGGTGAACGCGCGGCTCTCGGAGGCGGTGCGCCCGTTCGGGCTGCACTACGCCCCCGATCCCTCGAGCCAGTCCGCCTGCACCCTGGGCGGGAACGTGGCGGAGAACGCCGGCGGCCCGCACTGCCTCAAGTACGGCGTCACGACCAACCACGTGGCCGCGCTCGAGGTGCTCCTGCCCGACGGCACCTTCACCCGCCTCGGCTCGCCGCAGGGGGACGGGTGGGGCCCGGACCTGGTGGGCCTGTTCGTCGGGAGCGAAGGGATGTTCGGCATCGCGACCGAGATCACGCTCCGGCTGGTCCCCATCCCACCGGCGGTGCACACGCTGCTCGCCGACTTCACGAGCGTACGCGCGGCGGGGGAGGCGGTGAGCGCCATCATCGCCGCCGGGATCGTCCCCGCCGCGCTCGAGATGATGGACCGCCCCTGCATCGAGGCGGTGGAGGCGTCCATTTACGCCGCCGGGTATCCGCGCGACGCCGCCGCCGTGCTGCTTGCCGAAGTGGACGGTCGCCCGGAGGCGGCGGCGGCAGAGGCGCGCCGGGTGGGCGAGATCCTGACCCGGCACGGCGCCCGGGGGGTCCGCGAAGCCACCGACGAGCGCGAGCGGGCGCGGCTCTGGCAGGGACGCAAGAAGGCCTTCGGCGCGATGGGCCGCATCGCCCCCGACCTGGTGGTCCAGGACGCGGTGGTGCCGAGGTCCGCGCTCCCCGAGATCCTCGACCGGGTGACGGCGATCGCCGCACACCACCGTCTCCTCATCAGCAACGTCTTCCACGCCGGCGACGGCAACCTGCACCCCAACATCTCGTTCGACCGGCGCGACCCCGAGCTGACCGAACGGGTCCACCGGGCGAGCGGCGAGATCGTGGCGGCGTGCGTCGCGGCGGGCGGCAGCATCACCGGCGAGCACGGCGTCGGCCTCGACAAGCGCGACTACATGCCGCTCCTCTTCCCCGCCCCGACGCTCGAAGCGATGTGCGACGTCCGCCGTGTCTTCGACCCGCGCGGCGCGGCCAACCCCGGCAAGGTCATCCCGATTCACGCCTGCCGCGAATGGCGCGGCGGAGGTGTCGTGTGAGCACGCAGATCCTCGAGCGCCTGACGGCGCTCCTCGGCCCGGCCGGCGTGGGCCGCGATCCGTCCGGCCTCCCCCGTGCGATGCCCGACAGCGTGGCCGCGGTGTCGGAGGTGCTGCAGCTGGCGCACTCGGAAGGGTGGAAGGTGCGGCTCGAAGGGCGGGGCTCGTGGCTCCCGGCCGACGCCCCGGCCGACCTGGCGCTCAGCTCCCGCGGCCTCGACCAGGTGGTGAGCGTGAATCCGGCCGACCTCGTGGCGTCGGTGCAGGCCGGGGTCCAGCTCGACGACCTGGAACGGCGCCTCGCCGAGGCGGGGATGTGGCTCGCGATCGACCCGCCGGGGCGACCCGACCGGTCGCTCGGTTCGGTGGCGGCCACGGCCACCGCCGGCGCACTCCGGGCCGGCTACGGTCCGGTGCGCGACCACATCCTCGGCTGCACCTTCGTGACCGGCGACGGGCGCGTCATCCAGTCCGGCGGCCGGGTGGTGAAGAACGTGGCCGGGTACGACCTCACCAAGCTGCAGGTGGGCGGGTTCGGCGGATTCGGGATGCTGGCCGAGGTCCACCTCCGCCTCCGCGCGCGCCCGGAGCTGGACGCGACCTTCGTCGCGACCGGCGACCGCGACCGGCTGACCCGGGCCGGTCGCGCGGTGATCGAGTCGGGGATCGAGCCCGCGGCCGCCGAGCTCTGCGCGCCCGCGGTGGTGGCGGGGCCCTCGTGGATGCTGGTGGTGCGACTGGCGGGTGCCGCGGCCGGCGTCGCCGCCGACCTCCAGGCGCTCGCGATCGCCACCGAACTCGAGTGGACCGAACTCCCCGGCGACACGGCCCGCTCCCTCTGGACGATGATCGCCCGGGCGCCGCTCGGCGGACCGGCGTCCATCCGACTGGGCGCGCTCCCGGCCGGCACCGACGAGCTGCTCGACCTGCTCGGCGAGGTCCTCGACCTGGGCCTGGTGACCGTGGGCACCACCACCGGAACGATCCGGTGGAGCGGCGCGGCCGACGCCGGATCGCTGCTCCGGATCCGGCACGTGACGGCGGGGCGCGAGGTGCCGCTCACCCTCGAGCGCGCGCCGTGGGAGCTCCGCACGGCCGTCGGCCACTTCGGCGCCTACCGCGAAGGCGTCGGTCCGCTGGTGTCGCGCCTGCGGCAGACCTTCGACCCGAGCGGCACGTTCGTGGTGGCGCTCGACCGTGGGCCGGACGAGGGACCCGCCGATGAGTAACGCCGGAGCGGAGTCGGCGCTCGACCCGCTCGCCCCCTGCGTGCACTGCGGGTTCTGCCTCCCCGCCTGCCCGACCTACCTCGCCACCGGCGACGAGAGCGAGAGCCCGCGCGGTCGCATCGTGCTGATGCGCGGGCTGGCCCGCGGCGAGCTCGACCCCCGCGACCCCGCGGTCACCACCCACCTCGACCATTGTCTCGGCTGCCGCGGCTGCGAGCCGGCGTGCCCCTCGGGGGTCGCGTACGGCCGCGGCCTCGAGCTCACCCGCGCCGAACTTCGGGCGGCGAACGGCGCGCCGTGGCTCGCCACCGCGATCCTCGCCGTCTTCCGCCGCCGGTGGCTCTGGCTGCCCCTCCTCACGGTGGCCCGCTGGCTGCGCGCCACGGGGATCCCGGCCCGACTGGCCGGCAGTGGGCGCGTCGGATTCGCGATGGGGATGCTGGCGGCGAGTGGAGGGACGGGGAGGCGCAGGGGCGCAGCGGCGCAGAGACGCAGGGGTGCAGGGGCGCAGGGACGCAGGGGCGCAGGGGCCGAGAGGCGGAGGGACGGGGGGGCGGGGGTCGAGCTGTTCGCGGGGTGCGTGATGTCCACGCTCT
>CAMLHU010000166.1 GCA_946479825.1 uncultured Gemmatimonadota bacterium | reverse complement strand
CCCAGGCTCGCGACGACCGACGCCCACGCCACCAGCCGGAGCCGCCGGCGGACGACCGGATCGGTCGCCGCCTCGCGCCAGGCGGCGACGAACAGCGTCATCGGGATCAGGACCACGACGAGGTACGCCTTCCAGGTGACGGTGCCGAAGAGCGCCGCGACCAGCAGCACCACCCCCCATTCCGCGACGGCGGCGCGGCCGCGAGGCTCGTAGGGGCCGCGGAAGATCAGGCAGGCCGCGAACGTCACCGCGAGGAGGATCCCGCCGGCGACCCAGAGGACCGCCGGGTGCCCGGAGGCGGGGACGGCATCCACGCCCGGGAGCGCGAAAGGGATGAAGCCGTGGCCGACGATCCGGTCGGTCATCGCATAGACCGAGAGGTTCATCTTGCCGACGCCCCAGCCGGCGCGGAGCGCCTCGCGCCAGGCGGCGAACTGGTCCGCCAGGCCGGCCGGTCCGTACGCGAGCGCCGGCACGAGCGACCAGCCGACCGCGGCCGCCGCGGTGGCCGCCGCCGCCCGCCACCGGCGCCGCCAGGCGAAGTACGGCACGAAGAGCACCGGCATCACCTTGAGCGCCGCGGCGAGCCCGATCCAGAGCCCCGCGCGGCCGTCGCGCCCCGCCCGGTGGGCCAGGAGGCCGGCGAGCGTGAGCCCGAACACCAGGATGTTGACCTGCAGGTGCTCGAAGTTGCTGATGACCCACACCGAGGAGAGCAGGAGCGGGAGGAGCACCGCGCCGCTCGCGAGGTCCACGCCGTCGTCCGGTCCGGCGATGCCACGCAGCGCCAGCGGGCGGTCGTACACCAGCCGCGCCAGCGCGCCGAACACTGCCACGAGCGCGATCCAGTTGACGAGCAGCCACACCCAGCGCGTCCCCACCAGCGACACCCGGGCGAGCGCCGCAAGCGGGATGCAGGCGAGCCCGAAGAGCGGCGGCCAGGTGTTGGTGCCGGCCGGCGCGGCGCGGTAGATGTCCTGCCCGGTGAGGCCGAGTTCGCCGACGGTGAGGTATCCGGCCAGGTCGCCGCCGCGGTGGGTGTAGCCGTTGCTCAGGACGAACACGATGATCGGCGCCAGGATGACGAAGGCGAGCGTCGTGCGCGGGAGTTTCACGTGGCGGGCTCGCCGAAGCGGCGGTCGATGTCCGGGTGCGGGACGGCGCGCGCGAGCGCGGTGAACGTCCCCTGTGTGGCGATCTCGGTGGCGGCGCCCAGGAAGGCCCCCCACGCCGCGCGGGCGAGCGCCCCGCCCACGCTGATCCGGCGGACGCCGAGCGCCGCGAGCTCCGCGACGGTGGTGAAGGGGCCGCCCACCAGGACGTTGACCGGCGCCGGGGCCACCGCGCGCACGACGGCGCCGATGTCGGCCGGGTCGCGGAGTCCCGGCGCGAACAGGCAGTCGGCCCCCGCCTCGGCGAACGCGGTGAGCCGCCGGATCGTCTCGGCGAGGTCGGGGCGGCCGACGATGTGGCCTTCGGTCCGCGCCGTGAGCAGGGCCCCGGTGCCGCTCCGGTCGATCGCCGTGCGGGCGGCGCGGACCCGGGCGACCGCGAGGTCGAAGTCGTGGAGCGGCGCGGCCGGGTCGCCGGTCGAATCCTCGATGGAGAGCCCCGCGATCCCGGTCCCGAGCGCGCGGGTCACGTTCGTCCCGACCTCCTCCGGCCGGACCGCGAACCCGCCTTCGAAGTCCGCGCTCACCGGGACATCCACCGCCGCCGCGAGCGCGCGCAGGTGGTCGAGCGCCTGGTCGAGCGACACGTGGTTGTCGGAGCGGCCGACCGACCACGCGAATCCGGAGCTCGTGCTGGCGAGGGCGGGGAATCCGAGCTGCACGAGGAGCCGGGCGCTCCCCACGTCCCACGGATTGGGCGAGACGAAGCAGCCGCTCCGGTGCAGGGCGCGGAACCGTTCGGCGAGTTCCTGCTGGCGCGTCATCGGGTCAGGCGGCGGCGATCACGTGCAGGGCGCGGACCAGCGCGTCGAGCTCGGCGTGCGAGGTGAAGAGGTGCGGCGTCACCCGCACGCCGTGCACCCCCGCGCCGTCGATCGCGACGGTCCAGATCCGGTGCTCGTCGAACAGCCGCTGCGCCAGGACGGCCGGCGCCATCCCCGCGACGCCGACGTTGGCGATGCCGCACGACCGCGCCGGATCGGCGGGGGTGTTGAGGACGATCCTCGGCCGGCCGCGCACCTGGTCGGTCCAGTAGCGCTGCAGGTGCCGGAGCCGGGCCTCCTTCCGCGCGATGCCGACGCTCAGGTGCCAGTCGATCGCGTCGTTGATCGCGAGGTCGGTGTGCACCGGGTGGGTGCCGGTGTGGTTGAGCTTCCGGATGTCGTCGTCCGGCACGCTCTGGTCGCTGAACATCGGCCAGAGCCCCGCGATCCGGTCCCTGCGCACCCAGAGGAGGCCCGCGCCGAGCGGCGCGCCAAGCCACTTGTGGAGCGAGGTGCCGAAGTAGTCGCCGCCCAGGTCGGGGATGCGGTAATCGAGGTGGGCAAAGGTGTGCGCGCCGTCCACCATCACCTGCACGCCGTGGCGGTGGGCCATCGCGGCCACCTTGGCCACTGGCAGGATCTGCCCGGTGATGTTGACCATATGGCACACCATCAGCAGGCGGGTCTTCGGCGTGATCGCGTTCTCGTAGAGCGCCACGATCTCGTCGTCCGAGGCCGGGTCGAGCGGGAGGGAGACCACCCGCTTCACCAGCCCGCGGCGCCGCGCCTGCAGGGTGAACATATCGAGCATCGCGCCGTAGTCCTGCTCGGCCATCACCGCCTCGTCGCCCGGCTGCCAGTCGAAGCCGGCGATGACCGTGTCGAGCGACTCGGTGGTGTTCCGGGTGATGATGAGCTCTTCCGGCGGGCACCCCGCAAGCCCGGCCAGGCGGTCGCGCACCGCGCGCTTGTCGTCGAACTGCCGGGTGCGCATGTAGCGCGAGGCCTGGAGGTTGACCTCGCGCACGTGCCGGATGAACGCCTCGAGCACCGGCTGCGCCTGCATCAGGTAGTAGCCGTTCTCGAGGTTGATGTACTCGGAGGTGAGCCGGAACTGGCGGCGGACCTGGGCCCAGAACTTCTCGTCGGCGGCCAGCTCGGCCGGCGCCAGGCGCGCGGCGTGGGCGCGGAGCTCCTCGCTCAGGAACAGCGCGAGCGAGGCCCCGCCGACGGCGCGCAGGAAGTCGCGTTTGTGCATCGCGGACCCGGGTGGATGAGGGGGGAACGGCTCCCTCAAGGTGAGCGGGTCCGCAGCGGTTGTCGAGGGCCGGGTCAGTCACCCACGCGGCAGGCGGCGTAGTCCCGAAGCCTATCACGATCCCGCCGCGGCCACCTCCCGCCTGAGCGCCGTGAGGTCGTGCTTGCCGCTCGGCAGGAGCGGCATCGCGTCGAGCGCCTGGAAGCGCGCCGGGAGCATATGTCGCGGCAGCTCGCGGGCGCAGAACCCGCGCAGCGCGGCCAGCGACCCCCCCGGCCGGAGCACGACGCACGCGACGATCCGCGATCCCCACACCGGGTCGGGCTCCCCGAACGCCTCCGCCGAGGCCACCTCTCCCGAGGCGAAGAGCGCATCCACGATCTCGTCGGGGCCCACCCGGTACCCCATCGCCTTGATGACCCGGTTCTTCCGCCCGACGTAATAGAGGAAGCCGTCCGCGTCGGCCCGCACCAGGTCGCCCGAATACACCACCCGGGACGCCGCCGTGGGGTCGCGCGGGTCGGGGCGGAACACCTCGGCGGTGCGCGCCGGATCCTGCCAGTAGCCGAGCGCGACCGTCGGCCCCCGATGGACCAGCTCCCCGGTGACGCCGGGCGGGACCGGCCGGCCCTCCTCGTCCACCACCAGCACCTCGGCCCCAGGGATGGCACGCCCGATCGAATCGGGGTGACGGTCCACCTCCTCCGGCGGGAGGAAGGTGCTCCGGAGCACCTCGGTGAGCCCATACATAAGGAAGAGGCGCGCCTGAGGCTGCACCCGGCGCAGGGTCCGGACCGCGTCGACCGGAAGGTGGCCGCCGGCGTTGGTGAGCACCCGGAGCGATGCGAGCGGCGACTCACCGAGCCCGCCGCCGTGCAGGAGCCGGAGCCAGAGCGGGGGCACTGCGGCGAGGACCGTCACCCGCTCCTCCGCGAGCCGGCGGACGATCTCACGCGGCAGCGCGGCGCGTTCCACCACCAGCGCCGCGCCGGTGGTGACGGCGCAGAGCAGCTGGCTCATCCCGTACACCGAGCTCAGCGTGAGCAGGCCCGCGATCCGGTCGGTCGGCTCGATGCCGAGATAGCCGCTCACCACCGTCGCGGCGGCGAGCAGGTTGCCGTGGGTGATCGCGACGCCCTTCGGCGCGCCGGTCGAGCCCGAGGTATAGACGAGCTGCGCGAGGTCGTCGGGCGACCGGGGCAGCGGGTGGCCGGCGTCGGCGGCGGGGAAGGTGCGCGGGTCGAGGATCGTTGGAATCGGCTCGAGCGGTCGGCCGAGTCGCGCCAGCATCTCGTCGTTGGTGAGAAGCCTGGCCGCGCCGGCCTGGGCCAGGATGTGTTCCACCTGCCGGGCGCGGAGACTCTCGTTGATGACCACCGCGACCGCGCCGGCCGCGGCGACGCCGAAGAAGGCGGCGGCCGCCTCGGCCCCGCGTTCGAGGAGGATCGCGACCCGGTCGCCGGGGGCCACGCCCTCCGCCCGGAGTATCGCCGCGACCGCCGCCGCGCCGGACCGGAGCGCGGCGTGATCCACCGTGCCGGCGCGATCCACGACCGCCGGACGGTCGGGGTGCCGGGCGGCCGAGCGCCAGACGAGGTCGGCCACGTTGCGCAGGGCAGGGGAGTCAGTCATTCGGCGTGATCCTCCGGGGGTGCCGCCCCGGGCGGCAACGGCCGTACCAGCCCCGGACCGGGGTGGCCGCGCGCTCCGCGTTGCGCCGGCGCGCCACGGCCGGCGGGGGCGTGGCGCGGTCGCAGCACGAGGCGCCGACGCCGCGCGGGGCGCCCACGGGCTCGGAACTTGCCCCTCGACGCGGGCCCAGCCCTCGGGAGCACCACGATGCAGGCAACGGCAGGCGAACGGGCCGCGTTCGACGCGGCGCGCGCGGTCGACGAGATCTCGGCGGTCATCCGGCGCCAGGTGGGAGAGTCGCTCCGGCGCTCGGGCGCCGTGGTGGCGATGAGCGGCGGGATCGACAGTTCGGTCTCGGCGGCGCTCGCGGTACGGGCCCACGGCCCCGGCCGGGTCCAGGGCCGCGCCCACCCCCAGCGCGACGCCGACCCGGCGCGCC
>CAMLHU010000165.1 GCA_946479825.1 uncultured Gemmatimonadota bacterium | reverse complement strand
ATCAACCTCGACGCCGCCATCGGGATCGGCGGGGTGCCCCGCGGCCGGATCACCGAGATCTACGGCCCCGAGTCCTCGGGCAAGACGACCCTCACCCTCCACCTCGCGGCCAACGTCCAGCGCGCCGGCGGGGTCGCGGCCTACGTGGACGCGGAGCACGCCCTCGACGTCGAGTACGCCAAGAAGCTCGGCGTCAACGTCGAGGACCTCCTCGTCTCCCAGCCCGACACCGGCGAGCAGGCGCTCGAGATCGTGGACATCCTGGTCCGCTCGGGGGCGGTGGACCTGGTGGTGGTGGACTCGGTCGCGGCGCTCGTGCCCAAGGCCGAGATCGAGGGCGAGATGGGCGACAGCCACGTGGGCCTGCAGGCGCGGCTCATGAGCCAGGCGCTCCGCAAGCTGGCCGGCGCCATCAACCGCTCCAACTGCGCGGTGATCTTCATCAACCAGCTGCGCGAGAAGATCGGCGTGATGTTCGGCAACCCCGAGACCACCACCGGCGGCAAGGCGCTCAAGTTCTACGCCTCGCTCCGGCTCGACATCCGCCGCATCGGCCCGGTCAAGGAGCGCGAGGCGGTCATCGGCAACCACGTGCGGGTCAAGGTGGTCAAGAACAAGGTGGCGCCGCCGTTCAAGCAGGCGGAGTTCGACATCATGTTCGACGAAGGGATCAGCCACAGCTCGCTGGTGGTGGACATCGCCACCGAGGCCAACATCATCCAGAAGTCGGGCGCCTGGTACTCCTACGGCGACCAGCGGATCGGCCAGGGCCGCGAGAACGCCAAGCTCTTCCTCAAGGACAACCCGGCGATGATGGCCGAGGTCGAGGGGAAGGTGAAGGAGTTCCTGGGCGTCCGCGGGCAGGGCACCACGGTCCCCGCCGGCGACGCCGACGAAGGCGACGACGAATGAGGTGGGGCCCCGCCCCCGGCGCCCGGGTGGCCGAGACGGTCGTGGTGCCGGGCGAAGGGCGGATCACCGCCTGCGAGCCCGACCCGCGCCGGGCGGGGGCGGTGCGGGTGGAAGTGGACGGCCGGCCCCGGTGGACGGTGCCGGCCGACACCCTGGACGGCGTGGGCCCGGGGGTGCGGCTCGACGCCGCGCTCTCCGACCGGCTCGAGGCGGCGGCGGACATCGAGGCGGCGCTCCGCACGATGCTCCGCGCGCTCGCCCGCCGGGCCTTCGCCCGGCACGACCTCGGCCGCCGGACGATCAAGCGCGGCCACCCCGCCGCGGCGGTCGAAGGAGCGCTCGACCGGCTCCACCAGATGGGGCTCCTCGACGACCTCAAGTTCGCCCGGGGCTACGCGGAGACCCGCGCCGCCCGCGGACGCGGCCCGGCGCGCATCGCCCGCGACCTGGGCGCGATGGGCGTGGACCGCGGACTCGTGGACCGGGTCCTCGCCGACCGGACCGACGACTCGGCGCTGGAAGACCAGGCCCGCGCCCTCGCCCGCAAGCGCGCCCCGCAGCTCGAAGGGCTCGACCGCCCGGCCCGCCGGCGGCGCCTGCTCGCATACCTGGCCCGCCGAGGCTTCACCGGGTCCGTGGCCCGCGGGGTGGTGAAAGAGGTGGTGGGGTAGCCTCACCCCCCGCCCCCTCTCCACATACGTGGAGAGGGGGAGGAGTTCCTCGGGCGTTCCCCCTCTCCTCGTATGAGGAGAGGGGGACAGGGGGTGAGGCAACGACGCGCCTCACGCGTCCCCTTATATTCCCCGGATGCACGCCCACCAGATCCGCCGGAAGTTCCTCGACTATTTCGTCGCCAAGGGGCACCGCGAGGTGCCTTCTTCGTCGCTGATCCCCGCCGACGACCCGACGCTGCTGTTCACCAACGCCGGGATGAACCAGTTCAAGCGCGTCTTCCAGGGCGTCGAGCAGCGCGACTACCGCCGAGCCACGACGGTGCAGAAGTGCGTCCGCGCCGGCGGCAAGCACAACGACCTCGAGCAGGTGGGGTTCACCAAGCGGCACCACACCTTCTTCGAGATGCTGGGGAACTTCTCCTTCGGCGACTACTTCAAGCGCGACGCGATCGCCTTCGCCTGGGAGTTCGTGACCGGCAAGGAGTGGCTGGCCCTCGATCCGGAACGGCTCCGCGTCACGGTCCACCACACCGACGACGAGGCGCGGAAGTTCTGGCGCGAGGTGGCGGGCCTCCCCGACGCCCGCATCTACGGCCTCGGCGACAAGGACAACTTCTGGCAGATGGGCGACACCGGCCCCTGCGGGCCGTGCACCGAGATCTACGTGGACCTGGACTGGAAGGCGCACGGGCGCACCGGCGGACGGGCGGACGTGGCGATGCCGCAGGAAGAGTTCGAGCGGCTGGCCGAGGAGGGGCGGTTTCTCGAGATCTGGAACCTCGTCTTCATGCAGTTCGACCGCTCGGCCGACGGCACCCTCACCCCCCTCCCGAAGCCCTCGGTGGACACCGGGGCGGGGCTCGAGCGGATCGCCGCGGTGGTGCAGGGCGAGGACTCGAACTTCCACACCGACCTCTTCTGGCCCCTCCTCCACAAGGCGGAGCAGCTGGTCGGGCGGCCGTATGACCGCGGCCCCGCCGGGGCGCCGTACCGCGTGCTCGCCGACCACGCCCGCGCGGTGGCGTTCCTGCTCGCCGACGGCTGCTACCCGAGCAACGACGGCCGCGGCTACGTGCTCAGGCGCATCCTCCGCCGCGCGGTGCGGCACGCCTGGCTCCTCGGCCGCCGCGAGCCGACGCTGGCGCCGCTCACCGGCGTCGTCGCCCACGAGATGGGGCACGCCTACCCCGAGCTCACCGAGAAGGCGGCCTACATCGCCGACGTGACGCGCCAGGAGGAGGAGCGCTTCCTCGAGACGATCGAGGGGGGCCTCGGCCGCCTGGAGGAGCTGCTCGCCGGCGGCACCACGGTGATCCCCGGCGACGAGGCGTTCAAGCTCTACGACACCTTCGGCTTCCCGGTGGACCTGACCGAGCTCATCGCCGCCGAGCGCGGCGCGACGGTGGACATCGCGGGCTTCGAGCGGGCGCTCGAGGGCCAGCGCCGGCGGTCGCGCGCGGTGCGGGCGAGCCAGTTCGCGGCCGGCGCGCCCGCGGTACTCACCGGCGAAGAAGGGGAGTGGCGCCAGCTCAAGCGCGGCGACCAGGTGTTCGTGGGTTACGACACCACCGGCGCGGACACTGAGATCCTCGGCTTCCGGCAGGCGGGCGACCGGGTGGAGCTGCTGCTCCGCGACAACCCGTTCTACGTGGAGTCGGGCGGCCAGGTGAGCGACACCGGCCTCGTTCGCGGGCAGGGGTGGACCCTCGCCGTGGACACGGTGCGGAAGGCGCCGGAAGGGACGCTCGTCTCCGCCGCCTTTGACGGCACCTTCGAGCCGACGCCGGTGGCGGCGCAGGTGGACACGCCGCGGCGCCGGAACATCGAGCGCAACCACAGCGCAACCCACCTGGTCCACGCGGCGCTCCGCCGGCACCTCGGCCCCCACGTGCGGCAGCAGGGCTCGCGGGTGGAGCCGGGGCGGCTGCGGTTCGACTTCTCGCACCACGGCCCGATCGAGCCCGAGATCCTCGACGCCATCGAGCGCGAGGTGAACGAGCAGGTCTGGGAGAACCGCCCGGTCACCACCCGCGAGCTGCCGCTCAAGGAGGCGCTCGCGCTCGGCGCGATGGCCTTCTTCCAGGACAAGTACGGCGACCGGGTGCGGGTGGTGTTCATGGACGACTACTCGATCGAGCTCTGCGGCGGCACGCACGTGCGCAGCACCGGCCAGGTCGGGCTCTTCCGGTTCACGGGGCAGGGGGGCGTCGCGGCGGGCGTCCGCCGGATCGAGGCGGTGACGGGCCCCGAGGCGTACGACGAGCTCAACGCCCTGCGCGGCACCCTGCAGGACGCGGCGCAGCGGCTCAAGGCCCAGCCCGAGCACCTGCTGGCGAAGCTCGACCAGCTGGTGGCGGAGCGGGGGAAGCTCGAGGCCCGCGTGGCGGAGCTGCTCAAGTCGGGCGCGAGCTCGGCGCCGGAGGAGTCGTTCCAGGTGGGCGACGTCGCCGTGACGGTGGCCCGCACCTCGGCCGAGGACCGGAACGAGATCGCGGCGGCGGCGGACACGTTCCGCTCCGCCCATCCGCGCGCCAAGGCGGTGCTGGTGCTCTTCGGCGCCACGGACAAAGGCGGGGTGCACGTGGCGCTGAGCGACGACCTGGTGAAGGCGGGGCGGCAGGCGCGCGGACTGGTGGAGCGGCTGGGCGGGAAGGGCGGAGGGCGGCCGTACTTCGCCTCCGGGAGCCTGGCCCAGGAGGCGCAGCCGGCAGGCGGCGCGATCCAGGGCGCCGTCGAGGGGTGGCTGGCCGGGGACGGGAAGTGACCCACCCCGCCGCCTGGTTCGAGGCCCACACCGCGGACGCCCCCGACCCGCTCCGGGTGCGGATGCGCGAGATGGCTGGGGTCGCGCCGGACGCGATGGCGCTGGCCCGTGCGGCCGCGCGCGCGCTCGATGAGGTCGTGGCCCATCCGGGCGACCGCTCGATCGCGCTCGACCTGCTCGCCGCCGACGGGCTCATCACGCTGGCGCTCTTCCGGCAGGCCGAGGCCGACCCGGCGGGGCTCGAGGCGTTCGCGCGGCAGCTCACCACGGAGACCGGCAGATGACCGCGAAGCATTTCGTCGAGGCGTTCCGGCGGCGGGCCCGGCTGGCGGAGCTCACGGCCGAGGACGGCGAACGGCTGGCGGCGATCGCCGCGCGATTCGTGGGGACGCTGCGCGGCGGCGGGACGCTCTACTTCGCCGGGAACGGCGGGAGCGCGGCCGACGCGCAGCACGTGGCCACCGAGTACGTGGTGCGCTACAAGGCCGACCGCCGGCCGCTCCGCGCGGTGGCGCTCACCACCGACACGTCGCTGATCACGGCGGCGGGGAACGACATCGGGTTCGACCGGGTGTTCGCCCGGCAGGTCGAGGCGCTGTGCCGGCCGGGCGACCTGCTGGTGGTGCACTCGACCAGCGGCAACAGCCCGAATCTTCTCCTGGCCGTCGAAGCGGCCCGGCGGATCGGCACGCCGACGGTGGCCTTCCTGGGCCGCGACGGCGGCCAGCTCAAGCCCGCGGTGGACGATGCGTACGTGGTGCGGTCGGACGTGACGAGCGAGATCCAGGAGGTCCACCTCGCCGTCGAGCACCTGATCGTGGAGGTGGTGGAGCGGGAGTTGATCGGGGGCGCATAGGCCTTACTCCTCACCCCTGTCCCCTCTCCACGTTCGTGGAGAGGGGAACGCCAGCTGATCTCCTCCCCCTCTTCCCTCATACCCGGACCCC
>CAMLHU010000164.1 GCA_946479825.1 uncultured Gemmatimonadota bacterium | reverse complement strand
CGGAGCGAGTTGTCGGTCCGCGGATACCCGCCTGCGGTGTCGGGGTGGAGGTCGAGGTAGAGGACCGTTTCGACCGGGGCGCCGCCGGTCAGGACGATGAGGCTGTCGATGTCCTGCGTGCGCACCACCCGGACCACGCCGTGATCGTACACCAGGTTCTGCCAGCTCAGCATCGTGGCGTCGGCGGAGTCGAAGCCGGCGGCGAAGCCGATCCCCTCGAGGCCGTCGGGGCGCTGCGGCTTGCTGGCGAAGCCCCAGCTGTTCTCGCGCAGCGGCACCTGGATCCCTGACTCCTCCTCGAACTCCTCGAGGTACGCCGCCCCGGCCTCGTTGGCGTTGGGCTTGCTGACGGCGTACTCCGCCTGCAGGTCGAGGCGCGAGGGCGCCGTGGCGCCGGCGGGGGTGAGCCGGTCCATCAGCCGGGTCAGGGCGTCCGGCTGGGCGGTCAGGTTGGTGGTGATGCCGCCGATGAAGTTGGCGGTCGGCTCGAAGCCGAGCGGCGGGCGGTTGTAGGCGCTCTGCTGGCGCTGGTAGATCCCGATGACGCTGATGTCGCCGGCCTGGCCGAGCCGGTAGGTCGAGGTGAGCCCGAAGATGCTGGTCGGCGCCACCGCGAAGATGCCGCGCTCCTCGAACCGGGCGGTGACGGTGGCCGCGCCGGCGTCGCCGAAGAGCTGGTCGGGGTTGAGGAACGTGACCTGGCCCAGGTCGTACGAAATGGTGTAATCCACGTCGCGCTGAAGGACGTCGCCGTTCACCTCGAGCTGCTCGCTGCCGGGGCGGATCTGGAAGGCGTTGAGGTCCAGGGTCGACCGGTCGCCGCCGAGCGAGGCGGTGTACTTGAGGCGGAAGGCGAACTTGGCCGGCGGCCCCTGGGTGAGGAGCAGGTAGTCGGGCGTGCGATACAGCGAGTCGTTGCGCTCGGCCGGCTGCAGGCGCTGGGGGTCGGCGAACGGCTGCAGCGTCGGGAACGCGATGTACGAGTCCTTGATGAGCTGCGCCGCCGCGGCGTCGCGGTCGCGGGGGAAGAGCCGGTTCGGGGTGTCGAACACGTGGGCGTCGCCGCTCACCGCCAGGCCCAGCTGCGCCAGGTAGGTGGCGGCCCCGCTCTGCGGGCGCTCCGACTGGTTCACCGTGATGGCCACCGAGAGCGAGCTGCGGTCGAGGTCGGCGCCGGCCACCCGGTACATCTGGCGCATCTCGTACCGGAAGGTCGGCACGTCGGGGCCGCGACGCGGCTCGACGATCAGCTCCAGAGTGTCGTTGCCGGCGGGGTTGTCCTGCGCCGGGAAGGTGCCGACCCGGCTGCCGGCCGCGGTCACGTAGCTCACGGCGAGGTAGTCGTTCGCGTCGAGCTTGTTGACGAGCACGAACCAGAGCCCCGACGGGTCGAGGTAGTAGTCCACCCCCTGCACCAGCAGTTCCCACCGCAGGCGGCCGGTCTTCTGGTCGCTGTCGGTCCGGTCGGCCAGGGCGGTGATGCCGGTGAGCCCGGTGGCGGCGCTCCCCTGGGTGGCGGGCCGGTAGCGGTACACCCGCAGCTGCACCGGCCGCTGGTCGGCGGCGACGGTGGTCGGGTCGACGTTGAGCGCGTCCACCTCGGGGTACCCGGGCACGAGCGCCGGGTCCACGGCCCAGAAGAACCGTCCCGATTCGTAGTCCAGGTCGCGCGCCTGGCGGTCCTGGGGCTGGGCGGCGGTGGCGCCGACGGTGTAGGTCCGCTGGGCGACGACGCTCCCCTTCTGCGACGCAGCGAGCGCCTGCACCTGGAGCGCACCCACCTGGAACCGCGCGTTCACGCCGAAGCTGTTGGCCGGGATGGCCGCGGTGATGAACCGCGACGGCGGCGGCGTGAACGTCACCGTCCCGAACTCGACCCGCTGCACCACCTCGTCCTCGAGCCCCTGGTAGAACACCCGGATGTCGTTGCTGGCCGAGAAGTCGCGGTGGCTGTCGTAGTCCATGTTCAGGTGCAGGCGCTGGCCGATGGTGCCGTTGGCCTGCATCGTGAACTCGTTGTCGATCCGGGGCGGCGTGAACGTCCCCTGGCATCCGCTGGCGGGGTCCTGCAGCTGGTAGGCGGTACAGCGCTCGTTCTTGAGGCGGTCGGTCCGGATCTCGACCCGTCCCTGGCCGTCGAACCGGATGTCGGCGTACCGCCGGTCGAGGCCCAGGAATCCGGTGGTATCGGGGCCGCCGCCGACGGCGGGCGGCGCCGTGCTGAACAGGTCCCGGTAGGCGATGGCCTCGGCCCGCGCCGCGCGCGCCGAGTCGATCCCGGCCCGGGCGGTGCTGTCCCAGGCGGCGGTACGGGCCGCGGCGCCCGGCCGCGCCAGCAGCGCCGCGAGCCGATGGGCCTCGGGGATGGTGACCGTGAGTCTGAACGGGGGGAACGTCGCCCGAAGGTGCGGCTGCGTGGAGTCCGCCTGCGCCTGGAGGCGCACAGGAACGAGCAGCGCGAGGAGGAGGAGGGCGCGTCGGACCACGGTCAGGGGGCGGGCGGCCTTGAGTGGGGGGTAAGTCGCTAATATACTGGGACTTAGGAACCCGAACAATCGCAACCCGAGGCCCAGTGCGGCTGCTCGACCGCTACATCGTCCGCCAGATGGTGGCCCCGTTCAGCTTCGCGCTGTCGGCGCTCACCGGCATCCTGCTGCTCAACCAGGTCGCGGCCAAGCTGCCGCACCTGGTCGGCAAGGGGCTGCCGTGGAGCGTGATCCTCGAGTTCTTCGCCCTGGCGGTGCCGTTCATCCTGGTGATGACGATCCCGATGTCGGCGCTGCTGGCCACGCTCTACGCCTTCACCCACCTGGCGGCCGACAGCGAGATCACCGCGATGCGGGCGAGCGGCGTCAGCGTGCCGCAGATGCTCCGCCCCGTGCTGGTGGCCGGGCTGGTCCTGACGGCGGCCAACTTCTTCCTCACCGACCAGATCCATCCCCGGACCAACGCCAAGCTGCGCGCGCTGATCAGCGACATCGACCGGAAGAAGCCGACCCTGGGACTCCGGGAGCAGACCATCAACCCGATCCCCCCGTCGAACTACTTCCTCCGGGCGAGCCGGATCGACGCGGCGACGGGCAAGATGCGCGACGTGGCGGTGTACGACCTCAACGACCGGACGGTGCGCCGGGTCATCTACGCCGACAGCGGCCGGCTGGCCTACGCCCAGGGGCGCACCGACCTCGAGCTCCGGCTGCAGGACGGCGTCATCCACGAGTACCAGAGCGACCGGCCGGACGTGTTCCAGGTGACGGACTTCCGGGTCAACACCATCAAGGTGCGCAACGTGACGAATTCGCTCGACCGGCGCGACGACGCGCAGGCCGGGCGCGGCGACCGCGAGATGGGCACCTGCGAGCTGCTGAGCGTGGCGCGGGACGCGGAACACGACGCCGCCGTCGTCGAGGTGCGGCGCGCCCGGGCGCTCGGCAACGACCTCCGGACCCTGCTGGCGCTCCCTGCGCTGGCCCCCGCCGCGACCTTCCCCCGGCCGGGCCCGGCGGCCTACTGTGACGTCTTCAGCACGACGCTGGCCTTCCTGCTCCCGGAGACGGCCGCGGCGCAGCGGCCTGCACAGCGCCCCCAACAGCCCCCGAAAGGGGCGGCCATACTGGCCCGAAAGCGCCGCGAGCAGGCGCTCCAGGACTCGCTGGCCCGCGCCGAGAGCTTGGCGACGCGGGTGGCGCAGGCCCCGGCGGTGCGCCCCGACCGGCAGGCCCTCAAGGCCCCGGCGCTGACCCCCTGGACCCAGCTCGCGGCCGACGACGCCACGCTCGACGACGCGCTGCGCCGCCGGGACGACTTCCTGGTCGAGTTCTGGAAGAAATGGGCGATCAGCCTCGCCTGCCTGATCTTCCCGCTGGTGGGCCTCCCGCTCGCGCTCCGCTTCCCGCGCGCCGGAATGGGGCTCGTCATCGGCGCGGGACTCGGCATCTTCTCGCTGTACTACAGCGCCCTCATCGGCGGCGAGACCCTGGCCAAGCACGGCTACATCACCCCGTTCTGGTCGATGTGGGCCCCCGACGTCGCCCTCCTCATCCTGGGGCTGATCGCCCTCCGCCGGGTGAGCCGCGAGTCGGGCTCCACCCGCGGCGGCGACTGGCAGGACCTGCTGGATTCCCTCCTCGGCCGGTTCCGGCGGGCCCGGTGAAGCCCGCCCTCCGCACCCTCGACCGCTACGTCCTCGGCTCCTGGACCCGGACCTTCCTGGTCACGGCCATCGGCCTCCCGCTCACCACGATCCTCATCGAGCTCACCGACAACATCGACGACTGGATCCAGCACGGGCTCGGCTGGAAGAAGATCCTCCTGGCCGCCCTGCTCCGCCTCCCGGAGAACATGTTCGAGGTGATGCCGGCGGCGGTGCTCTTCGCCACGGTGTTCACCGTGGGCGCGCTCAGCCGGAACACCGAGCTCACCGCCGCCAAGGCCTCCGGCATCAGCTTCCGGCGGGTGATCCTGCCGATCGCCATCGCGTCGGTGTTCGCGGCGCTCCTGGGGGTGGCCGTGGGCGAGGTCGCCCCGCTCGCCACCCGGCGCGGGCTCGAGATCGAAGGGAAGAAGGCCACCCAGCGCCGGACCCAGAAGTACAACTTCGTCTATCGCGCCGACCAGGGATGGGTCTATACCATCGGCGCCCTCGACCTCGGCACCCGCACCCTCGAACGCCTGCTGCTCGAGCGCCAGGGCACCGGCGACGCCTATCCGACCATCGTCGTCACCGCCGACAGCGCCAACTGGGACCCGAAGACCGACGGCTGGCGGCTGGTCGGCGGCGTCACCCGGCTCCTGGGCGACCAGGGCCACGAAGAGGAATACGCCTTCCGCACCCTCCGCCTCCGCGCGATGCACGAGGGCCCCGACCAGCTGGTCCAGGAGCCCAAGGACCCCGAGGAGATGCGCTACCGCGAGCTCGGCGCCTACATCGCCGCGCTGCAGCGATCGGGGAACGACGCCAACAAGCTGATCGTCGAGCAGACGCTCAAGATCGTCCTGCCGATCACCTGCATCGTGATCGCCCTCTTCGGGGCGCCGCTCGCGCTCACCGCCCCCCGGGCCGGCGCGGCCGTCGGGCTGGCGTTGAGCCTCGCGACGACCCTCATCTTCCTGACCCTCATCGAGCTCTCCCAGGCGGTGGGCGCGAGCGGGGTCATCCCGCCGGCGCTCGCCGCGTGGATGCCGACAGTGCTCTTCGCGATCCTGGGGGGGTGGCTGTTCGTGAAGGCGAGGACGTGAGGCTCACCCCCCGGCGTCCGCTTCCTGCCTCCTCACCCCCCGACCCCCACTCCGTACAACGGAGAGGGGG
>CAMLHU010000163.1 GCA_946479825.1 uncultured Gemmatimonadota bacterium | reverse complement strand
ATGGGCATCTCCGCGTCGCCGCCGGCGAGCGGCGCGCCGTCCGAGGCTGTGAGCGCGAGCCGGATCGTCCCCGACGCCGTCGGCGCGAAGTCCGCCGAGAAGCGGGTGTTCGCGATGCGGACCGGTACCCGGCCCCGCCCCGGCACCTCCCACGCGCCGGTGCCGAGCGGGGCGGTCGCCTCGCCCTCGGCGACAAGACGGGTGCCCGCGGGGATGATCACGGTGTCGCCGTTGACCGGGAGCGGCTCGGCGTCCATGTGGAGGTACGCCGGATAGTGCGCGGTGACAGACAGCGCGCCGAGGAACGCGGGGATCCGGACCCGGACGGCGACGGTGTCGGACGCGCGCCCGCCGCTCGTGGCGCGTGCATACAGGTCGGCGTCGAGGGACGGCAGGCGATACCTCGCGCGCCCGGTGCGGTCGAGCGCGAGCGGCACCGGATGCCACGGCTCCCCCGGCGCCCGGAGCCAGAGCGTGGCGCTCGGCCGGTCGCGCGCCTCCACCGTGAGCACGACCGGAGCGCCGCGATCCACCAGCGTGGCGCTGGCTCCGAGGCGCACCGAGGCGAAGACCGCGTGCACCGCGCGGCCCGGGTGCCAGAGCGCCGCGACCGGAGCCCGGCCGGGGCGCGCCGCCGCCAGCGCACCAACGCCGAGCACGGCGACGAGCGCGGCCGCGCGGGCCCTCCGTCCCCAGCGGACCACGCTCGCCCGAAGTGCGGGGCCTCCACGGGCCAGGAGCTCGCCCGCAGTGGCCCGGTCGGCGGCGGCGCGAAGGCCTGCGCTTGTCCCGGCCGCGGGAGCGTCGAGCAGCGAGGTCACCACCCCCCGGCGCCACCCGCCCCCGGCTTCAAGCACGCCCGCCGTGGCCGCCGGACTCGCCGCGCGCCACCACCGCAGGCCCAGGGTCGCCGCGCCGGCGATCCCGAGCAGCGCGACCGCCCACGCGCCGATCACCCAGGTCGGGTCGCCGATCCATCCCGCCCGTGCGGCCCACGCGGCGAGCGCGAGCAGGACCGACGCCGCGGCCACCGTCGCGGCCGTCGCGGCCGCGAGCACCCGCCGCCGGATCGGGCGCGACACCTGCCGAAGCGCGGCCGCGGTGTCGGTCATCGGCCGTACCCTACCGCGTAGGCGAAGAGGTTCACGCCCATCTCGAGCGCCGCCTCGTGCTTCTCGGGCGGGTCGTGGTGGACCTCGAAGTCCTCCCACCCGTCGCCAAGGTCGGATTGATACGAGTAGTACAGCACCAGCCGGCCGTTCAGGAAGATGCCGAGCCCCTGGGCCGGGAGGCCGTCGTGAACGTGGATCTTGGGGATCCCCCGGGGCAGGTCATACACCAGGTGATAGATCGGGTGGTCGAGCGGCACGTCCACCAGCGGGATCCCCGGGAACAGCCGGGCGATCTCGCGCCGGATGGAATGGTCCATCCCGTAGTTGTCGTCGATGTGGAGGAAGCCGCCGCGCTCGAGATAGCGCCGGAGCGTGACCAGGTCCCGGTCGCTCCAGTGCACGTTGCCGTGCCCGGTCATGTAGATGTACGGGAGGCTCCAGAGCGCCGCGTCGGCGAGCGTCACCACCCGCTCGCGCGGCTCCACCGGCAGCCCCGCCCGGGTCCGGATCGCGGCCAGCAGGTTGGGCAGGCTCGACGGGTTGGCGTACCAGTCGCCGCCGCCGTCGTAGTGGAGGCGTCCGACGGTGAACCACGGGATCGGCGCGGACCGTCCCGGCGCGGCCGCGCGCGGAGGAGGGGCGGGCGCCGCGAGCAGGAGGACGGCGAGGACGGCGGTCAGCTTCACGAGTCGGCGGAGATCTCCACGACCAGGCGATAGGCGTCGTTCCGCGGGAGGCCGAACCGCTCGACCAGCGCCGCGGCGACGTCCCGTCGCGAGCGGCCGGCGGCGAGGAGCTCCCGCGCGGCCCCGGCGACCTCGGCGGGGTCGGCCGCGGCGGGCCCCGCGTCGGCGCCGGGAGCCAGGACCAGGGTCACCTCACCCCGCGGCTCGTGCGCCGCGTAGTGCCGAGCCAGCTCGCCCAGCGGCGCGGCGCGAAGGTCCTCGTGCAGCTTGGTGAGCTCGCGCGCCACGAAGGCCTCGCGGTCGGCGCCGGCGACGCGCGCGAGGTCGCCGAGCAGGTCCACCAGCCGGTTGGCGGCCTCGTAGCAGACCACCGGCACCGCGCTCCCCGCCGCGTCCGCGAGCCACCGCTCGCGATCGGCGCCCTTCCGGGGGGCGAAGCCGAGGAAGCGGTAGCGGTCGGCCGGCAGGCCCGACACCGAGAGCGCAGCCGTCACCGCGGAGACGCCAGGGATGGGGACGACCGGGAGGCCCGCCGCGCGCACCGCCGCGACCAGCTCGGGCCCCGGGTCGCTCACGCCCGGGGTGCCGGCGTCGGTCACGAGGGCCACGTCCTCCCCGCCCTGCAGCAACGCCACGACCTGGGCGACGCGGCCGGGTTCGGAATGCGCGTGGAAACTGAGGAGGCGGGGATGGGCGTCGAGGTGGGCCAGGAGCCCGCGGGTGTGGCGGGTGTCCTCCGCCGCGACGACCGCGACCCGTCGCAGCGTCTCGGCCGCGCGGAGCGTCAGGTCGTCGAGGTTGCCGAGCGGCGTGGCGACGACGTAGAGGGTGCCGGCGGGCGCCGGGGTTACCAGGTCACCCGCCACGGCAGGCGGTCGTAGAACCCCGCGGCCTGGAGCACGAAGCGGTGCTCCCGGGTGGCGTCGCGCAGGACGCGCACCGCCGCGCCCGGCGCCGCCACGTCCACCTCCTGCAGGAGGTGCGCGCTCCACGCCGCGAGCGTGGCGGTGAGCTCGCCGCTCGTCACGGCGATCACCGGTTCGGCCCCGTACTCCGGCGCCGTCAGGAGCTCGATGCCCGGGTGCTCGGTCCGGAGCGCCCCGCTGATCCGCTGGTGCTTGCGCATCCCCTCGACCGGCAGCTCCTGCTCCACCGCGGCGAGGACGCGGGTGTGGATCTCGCGGTACAGCTTGACCTGGGCCGGGAGCGCCTGCTGGGGGATCTCCGACAGCATCGGGATCTCGCTCACCACGATCGCGGGCGGAAGCTGGTCGGGGCCCGGGTGAAAGAGCGACTCCACATACTGCGCCACCGGGGTCCCTTCGGCGCGGTCGTAGCAGTACCCGCCGGTGTACTTCCCCTCGACGAAGCGGAAGTAGTTGACCCGGCCGTTGGAGATGAACTCCACGACGCCGGAGAACTGCTCCAGCGCGAACACCTTGAAGAGCTCGTCCGGCTGGCGCTCGTCCACGAACCGCACCTTGGCCGGGCCGGCGCACCCCGCGAACATCCACGCCAGCTGCTCGAGCGGCGCCCGGCCGAAGCTCAGCTCCCCCCGCTCCCCCTCGGCCCGGAGCCGCCGGAGGGCCTCGCCGATCGCGATCACCTGCCGCCCGTCGGGGCGGAGGCTCGCCGCGTTCACCACTTCGCCGCGCTGGAAGAACAGGAGGATGAGCTCGTCCGGGAGGTAGCCCGCCATCCACGCGTCCACCCGGCCGTCACGGTCGCGCTTGGCGAAGGAGAGGACGTTGTCCAGGTGGATGAAGGCGAGGCGGGTGCGCGCGATCATCAGCCCCGTCGTCGGGAAGACGAGGTCGAAGAGGCGGACGGACGTCTGGAGTAGTCTGGCGCTGCTCGCGCGCATGCGAGCCTCGAAGGTCGGCGCGGCCGGGGGACGGCCGCGCCGGGTCCGGCCCGGGTCAGGCCAGGTGCTGCTGGATCTTCGAAACGAGCACCGGCTTCGGCACGGCGCCGACGACGGTGTCCACGTGCTTCCCGTCCTTGAAGAACAGGATGCTCGGGATCGAGCGGATGTTGAACCGCATCGCGGTCTGCTGGTTCTGGTCCACGTCCACCTTGGTGATCCGCGCCTTGCCGGCGAACTCCCCGGCCAGCTGCTCGAGCACCGGCGCGACCGCCAGGCACGGGCCACACCAGGTGGCCCAGAAGTCCACCAGTACCAGGCCCTTGCCCTGCTCCACCTCGGCCGCGAAGGTCGCGTCCGTCACGTGCGTCAACTGAGCCATGATCGTTCCATCCCTGGGATGCCGGCGCGCCCTGCCCGGGCGCCTGCCGGCCGGTTATCGTTGTGCCGGCGCGCCGCCGACCGGCGACCCGCCGTCCGTCCTTCCCGGAGACCCGAGCCGTGACCCGTGCCCCCGAGATCGCCCACGTTGGCGTGGCGGTGACCGACCTCGACGCCGCCCTCGCCTTCTACCGCGACATCCTCGGCATGACGCCGCACCCGCCCGAGACCGCCGACGGGGCGACGATCGTGTCCCTCAGCTTCCCGGCCGGCGACGTCGAACTCCTCTGCCCGGCCGACCCGGCGAGTCCGGTGGCCCGCTTCATCGCGAAGCGCGGACCGGGGATCCATCACATCTGCTACCGCGTCCCCGACCTCACCGCGGCGCTCGACCGGTGCCGGGCCGCCGGCTATCAGCTGGTGGACGAGGTGCCCCGCACGGGGGCCCACGGCAAGCGCATCGCCTTCGTCCACCCGAAGAGCACCGCGGGGATCCTGCTGGAGCTCACCGAGTAGTTCCAGAACACCCGGCGGTTCCCGGCGTCAGCGTCCGGTCGGGGCCGCCGCCGGCGCGGCCGGGGGACCGCACGGCTGGGCCGGGTTCCCCGCAGTGTTGAGGTCCACCTGCTCCACCAGCCACCCGTGCGAGGTCCGCACCGTGACGAACGGCACCGTCTTGGTGCAGTTGCCGGTGGTGAAGTCCACGGTGACCTGGCGATGGTCGCGGTCGTTGCCCAGCTGCTGGTCGCCGGTGATCTTGTACGTCCGGCCGCGGAGCCAGAGCTGCATCACCTCGGCGCGCTGGCGCCAGTCGGCCGGGACGTTGGTGGCCGCGGCCGGCCCCTTGTCGGTGCCCCACGACGCGCCGATGCGGTTGAGGTTGCTGTCGGCGACGCCGGCCAGGAACTCGCGGACGGCGCCGCTCGACGACTGCGCCACCGCCACCGGCCCGGTCCCGGCGCCGCCTCCGTGCCCGCCGCACGCCGCCACGGCGGCAAGGGCGAGCGAGCTCAGCACGCTGCGTGAGGTCACGACCGTTCGCTCCGAGTGGGAGATGCAGCGAAGTTAACGATGCCGGATGGAGCAATCCAGTAGCCCGGCGACCGGCGTTCCGCTTCCTTTATATGGGCCGCCGCTCCCGGCACCCCGACCCCCCGCCCCCGACCGATGCCCGCACCCCGGCTCTACATCAACATCGACCACGTCGCCACGGTCCGCGAAGCCCGGAAGACCGACGAGCCGGACCCGGTCGCGGCGGCGCGGATCTGCGAGGCCGCGGGCGCCGACGGGATCACCGCCCACC
>CAMLHU010000162.1 GCA_946479825.1 uncultured Gemmatimonadota bacterium | reverse complement strand
CTGAACGCACTGTTCCTTGCGCTCATGCCGCTGCGGCTCACGCAGCAGAAGTACAACGTCGGCTCCGCGACGATCCTGGACCTGATCGACTCGCAGGTTCAGCTGCAGCGCGCGCAGAGCAACCTCGTTTCCGCCCAGGCCGCCCTCCGCATCGCGGAAGCCCAGCTCGACCAGGTGCGCGGCCGTCCCCAGTGAGAGGAAAGGAAGCGCATCGCCCATGAAAAGGCAGGCCTGGCTGTGGATCGCCCTCGGGGCCGGTCTGGCCATCCGTCAGGTGCGGACGGCGCGCGCCTTGGAGCGGCGCCTGACCACTCTGCGGGCACCGGTCGCGGCCGTGCTTGAGGCGGAACGGCGGATGAGCGACGTGCAACGGATGACCGACGCGATCGAGCAGGATGATCAGGCCGGCGGGCAGGTGGCGCGTCTGCTGGTCCGCTTGACCTCGGTCCTCCCGGACTCGGCGTTCATCGCGTCGATCGCCCTGCAACTGGATGGAGCCGGCTCGCTGAGCGGAGCCGCCCGGCGCCCCGCGGACGTGCTGGTGCGGATCGAGCGTGCCGGGCTCGTGTCGCGACCGCACTTCGTCGGCCAGGGCCTGCGGGAGCTGAGGAATGGACGCGAGATGGAGCATTTCACCATCGCCTTCGGGCCGGCCGGGTCACCGTGACGCCGCGGGATCGGCGGGCCCTCGTGTGGGGTGGCGTGACCGTGGCGGTCGCGGCGGTCCTGGTGCGCGGCGTGCCGGTCCTGGTCCGGTGGGAACTCGGTCTGCGGGCGACGCTGCGGGATCGCGCGGAACTCGTCGCTCGGGCCGATCGCGCGCTGCAGGACGCCGGTCCGATGGCCGATTCCGCCAAGGCCGTGGCGGCCGCCTTTGTGGCCCTCGCTCCCAAGGTGCTGGCGGGTGGGACGGACGCCGAAGCGCTGGCTGACCTGCAGGGCCGGGTGACGCTCGCGGCGCATCACCATCGGGCGCGCGTGCTGCGGACTGACCCCGTGACCGACTCGACCACCGTCGCGCGCCTCGGCCGGGTCCGCCTGCGCGTGAGCTTGGAATCGGATTGGAGCGGGCTGGTCGGCGTGCTGGGTGCGCTCGACCAGGATCCCGCCGCGCTTCGGTTCGGCCGCCTGGCCGTCGCCGCGGCGGACCCAGCCAGCTCGAGCGCAGTGCCGGAGCAATTGCGCTGGGACGTCGAGGTGGGCGGGTGGTTCGTACGCGCGGACTCAACGCGAGGGGCACCATGACCCCGCCCGCGATCAGGGGCGTTCGTCTGGCGCTCGGCGCCGCGTGCATCGGGCCCATTGTGCTCGCCGTGCTGGCCTTCGGGCGCCCGGTCGTTCCGCCGGACAGCGCGAACGCCACTCGCCAAGGGGCTGTGCGGCGTGCGGGCCCGACTGAGCCGTGGCCCGACTCGGTGGCGCACCTCGCGATCACGATGGCGCCGTTTCGGCTCGACCGGCGTCCTCCGGTGGCTACCTACGACCCGGATCGTGTGGATCCGGCCGTCGGCGCGCCGGTCGTGCCGCCCAAGCCCGTGCTGGTGCTCGTGGGGGTCATCGAGGGACCGCATCCGGCCGCCCTGGTCGACGGCATCCCCGGGCGCGAGGGAACGACGCTCATCGCGCTGGGGTCGACCGTGGCCGGGCTCACCCTTCGCCGGGTGATCGGGGCGCGGGCCGTCATCAGTGGACTCGACACCAATTGGAGCCTGACCGTGAGGAATCCGTGGCGCTGAATCGTACGAGGCATCCGTGGCCGCGGGTGGTCGTCACCCTGCTCCTCCTGCTGCTGGGTGGGGGATCGCCGGCCTGGGCGCAGGACACCGTGATCGT
The DNA here is from genome assembly GCA_946479825.1 of uncultured Gemmatimonadota bacterium. The sequence goes on along the minus strand of CAMLHU010000162.1, from coordinate 3,524 downwards.
GCATCGCGACTCGATCACCGTGCGCTTCGTGGACGCCGACCTGCGGGCCGTGATCCAGGGATTGAGCGCCTACCTGCCGAAGCCCGTGCTGACGACGGGCGTTCCGGGGACGCGCGTCACCCTCGAGACGCCGGCTCCGGTGGGGCGCGCTGGCATCCTGCCGCTGCTCCGGGGCTTGGTCGAGACCAACGGCCTCGTGCTCACTGAGGACTCCGCCTACTACCGGATCGCGCCGAAGCCGGTGCCGGTGCCGGCGGCGCCCGTGGCAGCGGCGGGGTCCGGTCCCTCGGGCGGGGAAGGGCCGCGGCTCTTCGTGATCCGGCTCAAGCACGCCATCGCGGCCGATATCGCCGCCACCGTGAACCAGCTCTTCGGCGGGGGTGGGGACTTCTCGGGCCGGTCAGGCCTGAGCGGCGGGATGCTGTCGGACCAGCTGCGCCAGAACCTGGTGCCGGTGGCGGGGAGTACGCCGCCCGCCGGGGGGCCGGCGTCGCCCACCCGCGGGGCAAGCGCGGCGCTCAAGGGCAGTGTCACCATCGTGCCCGATGAGCGGACCAATTCATTACTGGTCCGGGCGGCGCCGGAGGACTTCGACGTGATCAAGACCGCGGTGGACGAGCTGGATATCCGGCCCCTGCAGGTGCTCATCGAGGTGCTCATTGTCGAGGCCCAGGAGAACGGCACCTTCTCGCTCGGCGCCGACCTCACCCTCCCGCCGCAGGGCGTGGACGGCGGGTCCATCGGGGGCACCACGGTCGGCGGTGGGCTCGGGGATCTCGTGCTCAACGTGATGAAGCTGGGCCACGCGCAGGTGAGTGCGACACTGCGGGCCGCCCAGAGCCGGGGGGACGTGCAGATCATCTCGCGGCCGACCCTCCTCGCCTCCAACAATGCGGAGGCGAGCTTCCTCGTCGGGTCGCAGCGGCCGTTCGTTCAGGTGAGCCGGTCGTTGCCGACCGATACCCCGACCCGCGATCAGGTGATCCAGTACAAGGACGTGGGGACCCGACTCACCGTCCGCCCGACGATCAACCAGGATGGCTACGTCTCGCTCAACATCCAGCAGGAGGTCAACAACGCCACGGACCAGAGCGAGTTCGACGCGCCGGTCATCTCGACCCGGGAGGCCCGGACGCAGGTCCTGGTGCGGGACGGGCAGACCATCGTGATCGGCGGGCTCCGCGACCAGCAGCGCGACCGCAGCCAGGGTGGGGTGCCCGTGCTGTCGCAGATCCCCATTCTCGGCGGGCTCTTCGGCAGTGCGTCCCGCAACACGACCAAGGACGAGATCTTCATCTTCCTCACGCCGCGGATCCTTCGCACCGATGCTGATGCGGACTCCGTCACGGCGCCGCGGCTCCCCGCGTCGCTCAAGGGGGCACCGTGACCAGCGCCATGCGGTTGGAGCAGGGGGGGATGAGCGAGCCCACCGAACTGATCGGCCAGGCCCCTGCGTTTCGGCGCGCGCTCGAACTGGCCCATCGCTTTGCCCCCACGATGCTGCCCGTCCTCCTGGTGGGCGCGACCGGCACGGGGAAGGAGCTCTTCGCGCGTCAGGTGCATGCCTGGAGTGGGCGATCGGGCCCGCTTGTGGACGTGGACTGCGGCGCCCTGCCCCGGGAGATGGTCGAGAGTCTGCTCTTCGGCCACCGGCGCGGGGCCTACACCGGCGCGGTCGAGGCGAGCGACGGGCTCATTGCGGCAGCCGAAGGGGGAACGCTCTTCTTGGACGAGGTGTCGAGCCTCTCGATGGAGGCGCAGGCGAAGCTCCTCCGGGTCCTCGAGACCGGGCAGGTACGTCGCCTCGGGGACACGCTCAAGCGGACCGTGTGCTTCCGGGTGATTGCGGCGGCGCAGGAGGATCTTGAGCAACGCCTCCGGGATGGGCGGTTTCGATTTGACCTCTATCAGCGGCTCTCCGGCGGAGTCATCGGCCTGCCGAGCCTGATGGCGCGGGGCGCCGATGTCTGGGCCCTGGCGCAAGGCTTTGCCCGCGAGGGTGGGCGCGACCTGCTACCTGAGACGAGGGCTCTACTGCAGCGCCATCACTGGCCCGGGAACGTCCGCGAGCTCCGGATGGCGGTCACGAGGGCGGTGACGCTGGCCGGGAGCCGGAGGATCGGCGTCCGCGAGGTACGGGAAGCGATTGCACTTGGGGCGGTGGCCGGCCTCGGATTGGGGGACACTGCTGACCAGAGGGGGCGATCAGAGCTGGAGGAGCTCTTGGCAGCGTGCAACGGGGATGTTGGCCGGGCGGCTGTGATGCTCGGCATCGGGAGGAGCACCCTCTATCGGCGGCTGCAATCAGTTGGCATTCGACGATAGGTCACCGGAGGCGATGCTGGCGCACGTATTCTCGCTCGTCCCAATTCTCACCTCGTCCCAGAGAATCCCAGAGAATTCTCACCCGCGCGCGGCGTAAGTTGTGATCCATCAACGAGGTGCGTACGGCACGGAGCGTGCCTGAAGGAGGGTCGTCCCCTTCTCAGGATCGTCCGCTATGCGCCGTGTCGCCCCGATGCTTCGTGAGATCGCTGCTGTCGTCGTCCTGATCATCCTCTCGGGCGCGAGTGCCGGTCGCCTGCTCGCGCAGCGGCCGGGCGCCATGCAGCCGCTCTGCGCGAGCGGATGCCTGACCTACGGCGTCCGGATCACCCCGACCACCGCCGCCGATACCGAGACGACACTCACGAGCGGTGTGGCGTATGCGTTCTCGGTGCAGAATACGGGGACCGGGACGGACACCGACGTGCTCACCTGCAGCGCTTCCGGGCCCATCACCTGCGATTCGCTGTCCGTGGTCGGCGGGCCGCACGGGAGCACCACCGAGACGGTGACGTTGGGTGGGGGACAGAGCGTGGAAGTGACGGCCTGGGCTACCACCGGGAGGTTGGCGGGCGCGGCGGCCGTCGAGCTGGATGCGGTCGATGACTACAGCCACGACGCAAACGGGACGTATGGCGTGGCGGTCATGAAGCAGGCGGCGCCGACGGTTGCGTTGGTCAATCCGAATCCGGCCGAGCTCGCGCGCGGCCGCTGCTTCACCTCCGGCGCGGGCCAGGCGGCCGGGATCTCGTGCGGCGACCTCTTCGTCGTCCACGGCCTGCCCGCGTATCGGACCCTGGGCAAGGATCGCGCCCTCACGCTCGAGTACAACTCCGCCGCGGCCACGGGGCTCCTGCTCGTCCCGGTCGCGGTCACGGAGCCCGCGACGACCGAACGCCCGAGTGCGGTGAAGGTGGTGCTCAAGGTGGGTCCGGCACGGGACAGTGCCACGTTCTCCGGGCCGGCCGCCGGCAGCACCCAACAGATGGTCGTGGGCCGCGGCCTGACGGCCCCGGCCACCGGGGTGTATGCCGAGTCCCTCGCGGTCACCAACGTTTACGCGACGACGAGCTACACCACGACCGTCGTCGGCCAGGTGCTGGTGGTCAACCGCGCCACGAGTCCGTTCGGCCGGGGCTGGGCGCTGGACGGCGTGGAGCAGCTGGTGCCGGGCCAGACCGGCGGCGGAGTGCTCTGGG
>CAMLHU010000161.1 GCA_946479825.1 uncultured Gemmatimonadota bacterium | reverse complement strand
GGAGGAGAAGAAGAAGAGGAGAGGAGGAGAGGGGCGGGAGGGCGGAGAGATCCTTCGGTCGCTGCGCGCCCTCAGGATGTCCCCCGCCGCCACCGACCAGCGACCGCCGACCAACGACTAACGACCACCGACCACCGACCAACGACCAACGACCAACGACCACCACCTCACCCCATCCCGCGCCCCGCCCCGAAGGCCTTCACCCGCGGCCACGCCTGGGAGACGAACAGCAGCACGCCGGCCAGCTCGGCGCTTCGCCCCGCCACCGGCGCGAGCCGCGCGCCGGCCAGCAGCACGCCGCCGTTGAGGAGCGCCCACGCGAGCGCCACGGGCGCGGGGTGTCCGCGTTCCGGCCCCGCGGCGTGCTTGGGGAGCATCCAGTGGGCCACCCCGAGCGTGAGATTGGCGAGCCAGCCGAAGACCAGCAGTTCGACGTGGAGCGGGAGCCAGGCGGCGGTCCACGGCGCCAGGGCGGGGCCGCGGGTCGCGAGCATCGCGGCGCCGATGCAGAAGCCAGCGAGGAGTTCGAGCAGGGCGGTGCGGATGAACCAGCGGCTGAGCGCCGGCATCAGCGCGCCCGGGTCCTGGGCCAGAGCGAGACCACCAGCACGATCCCGGCCCCGAGCTGCGCGAGCGCCGACCCGGCGAGCACCGGCCCGGCCCACGCCGCTCCCGCCCACGGCTCGCCGGCCACCCGCAGCGCCAGCCCGAGGTTGAGCCCGGCGTACACCCACCACCCCCGCGGATCCTCCGCCGGCGCCCCGCGCACCACCCGCGGGAAGAGCCAGTACGCCACCCCGGCGATGAGCTGGGTGATCCATCCGACGACGAAGAGGTGAAGCTCGGCAGGGGCGGCGCGGCCGAGCGCCGGCCAGGCGGCCTGCGCCCGGGGCGACAGCGCCACCACGCCGAGCGTGAGGGCCAGCAGCAGGTGGACGAACGCGGTCCGGACCAGCCAGCGCGACAGCCGGGGCATCGAACCTCAGGGACGGGGAGTGCGGCGGCGCTCCTGGCGGGCGACGGTGGGCGCCCACGCGGGCCGCGGGGCGGCCGGCAGCCCGAGTTCGGCCCGGGCCAGGTCCAGCGCCTCGTCGAGGTGCCCCACCACGTTGGCCGGTCCGAGGCGGTCGAGCAAGCCCGCGCGGGCCATCGCGGCCATCGGCTGGGCGTGCACGTCCGAGAGCACGAGGCGGGTGCCCGCCTCCGCGCTCCGGGCCAGGGTCTGCCCGAGGGCGTGGATGCCGCTGGCGTCGATCGCGGGGACGCCCCGGAGCCGGAGGATGAGCACCCGCGGCCGCGACGCGATCGCCCGCATCTCCTCGGTGAACGCCGCGGTGGCGCCGAAGAAGAAGGGTCCGTCGATCTCGTACACCTCGATGCCGGCCGGCACCTCGCGGGCGCTGACCGCGTTCGGGTCGGGCTGTTCGTCCCCCTCCGCCAGCATCCGGGTCACGGCGCTCACGTTGGTCACCTCGGCCATCCGGCGCATGAACAGGAACGCCGCGAGCACGATCCCCACCTCCACCGCCACCGTCAGGTCCACGAAGACCGTGAGCAGGAAGGTGACGAGCTGCACCGCCACGTCGCTCCGCGGGGCGCGGCGCTGGGCGAGGAAGGTGTGCCACTCCCCCATGTGCCAGCAGACGACGGCCAGGATGCCGGCGAGCGTGGCCAGCGGGATCTTCGCGGCGTAGCCGCCGAAGATCAGCGTGATGAGCAGGAGGGTCACCGCGTGCACCATCCCGGCCACCGGCGTCCGCCCGCCGCTCTTGATGTTGGTCGCCGTGCGTGCGATGGCCCCGGTGGCGGGGATCCCGCCGAAGACCGGGCTCGCGATGTTGGCGACCCCCTGGGCCACGAGCTCCATGTTGGAGCGGTGCCGTCCCCCGGTCATCCCGTCCGCCACGACCGCGGACAGGAGCGACTCCACCGCCGCGAGGAGCGCGATGGTGATGGCCGGTTGCACCAGGGTCGGGAAGGTGCCGAGCGGCACGGTGGGCAGGTGGATCGGCGGCAGGTGGGCCGTCACCGTGCCGAACCGCGACCCCACCGTCTCCACCGGCCAGTGGAGCGCCTGCGCCAGCACGCTGGTGACGATGAGCGCGACGAACGGCCCGGGGACCCGGCGGCTCACGCGCGGCCAGGCCACGATGATGGCCACGGTCAGGACGGAGATCACCGCGGCCCACGGGTTGGCCGTGTGGGCGCGGGTGAGGAAGATCCGCCACTTCCCGACGAAGTCGGCGGGGAGCGCGCCGGTGTCGAGTCCGAGGAGGTCGCGGACCTCGCCCGAGAAGATGATCACCGCGATGCCCGCGGTGAACCCCAGCACGACGGGATAGGGGATGAACTTGATGATGCTGCCGAGCCGCGCGACGCCCATGGCGATGAGGAGCACGCCGGCGATCATCGTGGCCACCATCAGGCCGTCGAGCCCGTGGCGCTGCAGGATGCCGTAGACGATCACGACGAACGCGCCGGTCGGCCCGCCGATCTGTACCCGCGACCCGCCGAAGGCCGAGATCAGGAACCCGGCCACGATGGCCGTGGCGAGGCCGCGGTCGGGCGTCACGCCGCTCGCGATCGCGAAGGCGATGGCGAGCGGGAGCGCCACGATGCCCACGATGACCCCCGCGCCCAGGTCCGAGAGGAACTGGGGGCGGGAGTACCCTTCGTGAACGACGGTCCAGAGCTTGGGAACGAGGGTCCGCGGCATCAGTCGCGGTCAGGCCCCGGCGGCGGGAGGACGGCGCCGGGCCGGATCTCGTCGTGGCGGATCACCCCGCCGGCGAGGCCGGTCCACGCGCCGAGGAGGAGTGACACGAAGACGGCGAGGGCCGCGAGGCCCGCCGGCCAGCGCTCCTCCGGACGGGCGCGGCCGCGCCAGAGGGCGAACACCGCGAGCGCGGCGGTCACGCCAAGGGCGATCACCACCGCCTCGGCCCGCTCCTCGTGCTCGTGCACCCGGTCGTGATCCACCCAGGTCACCTGCTCCAGCCGCTCCGACGCCGCGTCGCCCGTGCGGTCGGCGACGAAGCCCGCGACGAAGAGCGGCAGCGTGAGCCAGAGCGCCGCGCGGACGAGGTCGCGCGAGCGCGCCAGCAGGCCCCAGACCAGCAGCAACAGCACGAACGCCGCGCCGAGGATCGGCACGTGGTTGACCAGGAGATGGAGATGGACCGATGACATGCCAGCGCTCCGGAACAGGGGAAAGATCGGGCGCCCAAGGCTAGCGGGCGGGCGATGAAGCGATCCTGAAGGTTCGATGACACCGTCAGCCGCTGCGGGCCCCCCGGCCGATCACCTCGCGGACGTGGATCCGCAGCAGCACCGACCGCTGCGGCACCGGATCCTCGGCCGTGAACGCGTCGGGCTGGGCCCGCCGGAGCGCCGCGACCGTCTCCGCCCGGATTGCCGCGTCGGCGGGCAGGTCGCTCACGCGGTACACCGTGCCGCGCACGACGGCGCTGCGCCAGTCGAACGGCCCGGCGATCTCGTCCACCTCGAGCGCCACCCACGGCCGGTGGCCGAGCGCGGTGAGCTTGGCGCCGGGTTCGGTGCGGCAATACACCCAGTCCCCGGTGAAGACGTACCCGATCGGCTCGATGTCCACCTGGCCCTCGAGGGTGTAGGCCAGCCGGCCCACGTGGTGCTGGGCGAGCAGGGCCCGGGCGTCGGCCTCGGTCAGCGGGTAGAACGTCGGAAGTGCGGTCATCGGCTCCCCTCCGTGCTGCTGCGGATCGCGTTGAGGATCACGGCGACGTCGATCGCCTCCTGCAGGACGGCGCCGATCGCCGGCGGGATGAACCCGGCCGCCGCGACCAGCATCGCGGCGCCGCTCAGGCCGAGGCCGGCCCAGAGACTCTGGCGCGCGATGCGCATCGTCCGGCGGCCGATGCGGATCGCTTCCGGCAGCCGGTCGAGCTCGTCCTTGAGCAGGACGATGTCGGCCGCCTCGGCCGAGACCCCGCCGCCGTGGGCCGCCAGCGCGACGCCCACCGCCGCGGCGCTCAGCGCGGGCGCGTCATTGGTCCCGTCGCCCACCATCAGCACCCGCTCCCCGGCTGCCGTGAGCTCCCGGACCGCCGCCAGCTTGTCGCCGGGGAGCTGGTCGCCGCGGGCTTCGCCGATGCCGAGCGCGGCGGCGACCGCCGCCGTCTCGGCCGCGTGGTCGCCCGACAGCAGGACGATCCGCCGGAGGCCCAGCGCGCGGAGCTGCGCGACCGCGGTCGCGGCCTCGGGGCGCGGCCGGTCGGCGAAGCGGATCACCCCGGCGGCGACCCCGTCCACGGCGACGAAGGCGTGGAGCCCGTCGCCGTCGGCCCGGAGCGCGGCGAGCGCGTCCTGGATCCCCGGGTGCTGGGCGGCCAGGTAGCCGGCCGAACCGATCGCGACGCTGTGCCCGTCCACCCGGCCGGTGACGCCGCGCCCCGGCGCCTCCCGGATCTCGGCCGCCGGACGGAACGGCAGGCCGCGCGCCGTGGCCTCTTCGGTGACGCTCCGCGCGAGCGGATGCCCCGACCCCTGCTCGATGGCTGCCGCGAGGGCGAGCATCGCCTCGGGGGTGCGTCCCGCGGCGCCCCGCACCTCGGCCACCGCCGGGCGGCCGAGCGTGAGGGTCCCGGTCTTGTCCACCACCGCGACCGTCACTCCGGCCACGGCCTCGAGCGCCGCGCCGTTGCGGAAGATGAGCCCCCGCCGGGCGCCGCGGTTGATCCCGCCGATCATCGCGACCGGCGTGGCGAGGATCATCGGGCAGGGCGTCGCCACCACCAGGACGGCCAGCGCCCGCACGGGGTCGTGGGCCCAGAGCCAGGCCGCGCCGGCGACGACGAGGGTGAGCGGCGTGAACCAGACCGCGTAGCGGTCCGCGATCCGCTGGAACGGCGCCTTGCTCGCCTGCGCCGACCGGACCAGCTCCACGATGCGCGCGTATTCGCTCTCGCCGGCCGGGCGCGTCGCCCGCAGGGTGAGGGGCGAATCGAGCACCAGGCAGCCGCTCAGCAGCGGCGTCCCCGGGCCCGCGCTCAGCGGGAGCGGCTCCCCGGTCAGGCGCGAGGTGTCCACCGGGGCGTAGCCGTCGGTCACCACCGCGTCGCAGGGGACCATCTCGCCCGGGCGCACCAGCAGGAGGTCGCCGGGGCGCACGGCGTCGACCGGGACGTCCTCGAGCGTCGCGCCCATCCGGTGCGCGATCCGAGGCGCCGCTGCCGCCAGTTCCTCCACCGCCCGCGAGGCCCGCCCCTCGGCGTAGCGCTCGAGCGCCTCGCCGACCGTCTCGATCAGGGCCACCACCAGGCCGGGGAGAGGGTCGCGGAGCAGCAGCGCAGTCAGGATGGCCAGGGCGGCCACGACGTCGGCCGCGAAATGCCCGCGCGCCACC
>CAMLHU010000160.1 GCA_946479825.1 uncultured Gemmatimonadota bacterium | reverse complement strand
CCCGGCCGCGGCGAGCCGCAGTGCCATCCCGGCCGCCTCGTCGTCGGAGACGTGGAGTCGCGCCAGCCGGCGGAGGGGGTAACCCGAGCGCGCCGCCGCCGCGTCGAGCGAGGCGTCGATCCGCGCGCGAACGATGGCGGTGGCGTCGCGCGCGGCGCCTTCCCACAGTCCGCGCCAGGCCGACGGGCCGAGCGCCTGTACGGCGCCGCCCGCGTCGCCCTCGGCGAGGGCCTGGCGCGCCTTGCCGGCCCGGTCGAACAGCGACGTCACGAGCGCGATGCGCACCGGATCGAACGTGGCCAGTGGCGCCGGCGACGTCCCCGCGGTCGCGCCGGGCGGCAGCACCAGCCGCCCCAGGGCCGGCCCGAGCTCGGGAACGCGCAGGATCGGCGTCGCGGGGCTCGTCACGCCGGCTCCCAACCGGGACGTTCTCCCGGCGCCAGCTCCGCAAGCGCCACCGCGGCGGGACGCCCGTGGGCCTGGCGGTATCGGGCCACGAAATCCGCGAGCGCGTCGGCCGAGAACGCCGAGCGGGGGATGCCGGTGCCGCGGACGGCGCGTTCGATCGCCTCGGGCGCGCCTTCGACCTCCACCAGGACGTCCATCCGGGGATACCACTCGACGCGGACCATCGCCCCGTCCAGGTCGAACTGTTCGATGCGGCGGTCGATCGCGTGCACGACGCGGAAACCCAGCGCCTCGAGGAACGCGGCCGGGGCGGCGCCGTGCGTCAGCTCGAGCTCGAGCTCACGGCGGGCCTTATATCCCTCGGCGGTGCGGGTGGTCGGTCCCTTCCAGGTGAGCTCGGTGCGGTCGGCCGTGTGGTCGCGATACGTGCGGGTGCGCAGCGCCTCGCCGCGGGCGGCGAGTTCGCCGTTCCGGTCGAAGCGCCGGTCCTCGAGGAGTCCGGCCCAGGTCAGGGCGGCGCCGGCGGCCACGAGCGCGCGGCGGAGCGCGGCCGGGTCGGGCACCACGGCCTTCAGTTCGAGTTCGAGGTCCGCCACAGGATGGTCTCGACGACGCGGTCGGTCTCGGCCAGGTCGGGGAAGGTGGCGGCGGCGCCGGCCGCGTCGAGCGCGTCGGTGCCATAGCTGCCGGTCGCGACGGCGATCGCGCGCGCGCCGATGCCGACTCCGCAGGTCACGTCGGCCGGCGTGTCGCCGATGATGACGACGTCGTCGCCGCGGGGGACGCGGCCGAACCAGGGCCGCGCGCGTTCCGCCGCGATCGGCGGCAGGTCCGGACGGTGGTGGGAATCGGAACCGTACGCCCCGAGGCGGAACCGGGCGGGGTCGAGCCCGCCGCTCCGGAGCTTGAGCGCCGCGCCGTGCACGATGTTGCCGGTGAGGAGCCCGACGAGGATGCCGCGCTCGGCGTCGAGCCGGTCGAGCAACGCCGGGACGCCGGGCAGCACCGTGGTGGCGCCGGGGGTGGCGGCGAGCTCCTCCTCAAGGAAGGCCAGGTACCGGGCGCAGAGGGCCGCGACGCGCCGAGGCTCGCGGGGTTCGGGGTGTCCCCCCGCCTCCAGCAGCTCCATCACGATCTGCGGGTCGGTCTTGCCGTCGAACCGCACGCGCGCGCCAGCCGCCGCCGGATCCACCTCGTCGGCGACGGCCCGGAGGATGGCCCGGCGACCGGCGCCCGCCGTGAGGAGGAGCGTGCCGTCGATGTCGAACAGCACCAGCACCTGCTTCACAGCGCGGGCCCCTCGACCGCCGGGAGGCGCCGGACGCCGACGAGCAGGTCCCGGAGCGGCGCCGCCCGGGTCCCCGGTCCCCACGGTTCGACGACGAACCCGCCGCACGAGAGCGACGAGTGCACCAGCCGGTCGTCGGCGCCGAGGAGCGCCACGTGGGTCACCGTCCGGCCGTTCTCCGAGAAGAAGAGCAGGTCGCCGCGCTGCGCCGCCTCGCGCGGAACTTCCTGGCCGACCTCGGCCTGGAGGAACGAATCGCGGGGGAGCGCGATCCCCCGCGCGGCGAAGCCCACCTGCATCAGGCCGCTGCAGTCCACGCCCCAGGGCGAGAGGCCGCCCCATTCGTACGGCGCGCCGGCGAAGAACCGGACGAGCCACTTGTCCGCCGGGATGGCCCGGGCCTCGACGCCGACGGTGGCCGCCGGGGCGATCCGCCCGCTCAGCACCCGCCCGATCTTGCCGTCGGGGAGCTCGACCCCGTGGCGGGCCAGCCGGACCCGGGCGCCGACCGGGACCCGGACGATGCGCTCGCCTTCCTCGACCGAGGCCCCTTCGCTCCAGCCGTCGGCGGCGTGCGCCCACGCCGTGGCGCCGGCGTCGTCGAGGCGCCGGACATAGCCGTCGTGGACCCAGCCCTCGTACGCGTCGGCCAGGATCCGGACGCGGTGCCACGGCGCGCGATCCTCGAGGATCTCGGCCGTCCGGCCGAGGAGCAGCTGGGTGACCTGCTCGCTCCGGAGGGTCGGTTCCCTGACCACCGGCGCGAGGGCGGCGGTGACGACGACGCTTGGCATAGGCCCCAAACCTAACCCGGCCCGGGGCCATTGTACGGCCCCCCGGAGCGCACTAGGTTAGCGAAGCCCCCTCATCGCCAGGTCGCCCCACGTGACCGCCTACACCGAGCACGCTCCCCAGCCCGCCGACCCCGGCCCCATCACCGTCCTGGTGGTGGACGACGAAGAGAGCATCCGGGCGGCCCTGCGTCGCTACCTCACCAACGACGGCTACGACGTCTCGGTCGCCGCCGACGGGTTCGAGGCGCTCCTCCGCCTCCGCGAACGCGAGCACCAGGTGATGCTCACCGACGTGCGGATGCCGGGCATGAACGGCATCGAGCTCGCCGCCAAGGCGCTCGAGATGGATCCCGACCTGGCGGTGCTGATGCTCACGGCCGTCAACGAGCCGCGGGTGGCCATCGAGTCGCTGCGGCTCGGCGCCGCCGACTACCTCATCAAGCCGGTGGACCTCGAGGAGCTGTCCATCGCCATCAAGGCCGCGGCGCGCCGGCGGACGCTCGAGGTCGAGCGCCGTGAGCTCGAGCGCTGGCTGGGGCGCGAGGTGATGCTCAAGACGAAGGAGCTCGCGGAGGCGACGGCCCGGGCCGAGGAGCTGACCGTCCGGGCGTTCGTGACGCTGGTGGACGTGGTCGAGGCGCGCGACCCGGCGACCGCGGGGTTCGCGCACCGGGTGGGGACGCTGGCGGGGGCGATGGCGGCGAAGATGGGGCTCTCGCCGGAGATGGTGCGCGAGGTCCGGCACGCGGGGTTCCTGCATCCGCTCGGGCGGATCGCGCTCACGGAGCCGACGCTGATGGAAGCGGTCCGGATGACCGACGACCCGGCCGACGAGGGGGCGCAGGTGGAGGCGCTGGAGCGGCTGCTGGCGCCGCTCACGACGCTGGGCCGGGTCCCCGCGCTGGTGCGGGCGCTGTTCCGCCGGGGGGCGACCGACGGCGCCGACGCGGCCGACGAGGTGGTGCTGGGAGGGCGGGTGCTGGCCACCGCGCGGATGTTCGCGACCGCGAGCCAGCGCGGCCCCAAGCGGCCGGGGCTCGCCGCACCCGAGGCGGTGCAGAGCCTCCGGGCGTCGGTCGGGGTCGCGATCGACCCGATGGTGTTCGAGGTGCTGGAAGAGGTGGTGGAGGGGAAGGGCCCGGCCGAGGGGTGACCCGGGGCGGCCGCCCCGGCGCTACGCCCCCGAGGTCCCCGCCGCCCTGGCCTTCCGCTCGCATTCCGCGCAGCGCGTCACGCCCTTGAACTGACACATCAGGCAGATGAAGGTCCCGCAGTCCACGCAGGGGTAGCCCTCCGAGGCGCGCTCCTCGTTGCCGCACGCCCGGCAGCGCATCGCGTCGTGTTCCTTGATCTCGGTCATCGCGCCCTCCCGTCAGATGGTGATCGCGTAGCGCTTGATCTTGTTGATGAGCGTGGCGCGCGAGATGCCGAGCTCCTCGGCGGCGCGCGTCCGGTTCCCGGCGTGGTGGCGCAGGGTGCGCTCGATGTGCTGGCGTTCGAGGTCGTCGAGGCTGAGCGGCGCGTGGCGCCGTTCGCCCGCGGCGCCGCCGCGCGCCTTGAAGTCGGCCGGGAGGTGCTCCACCGCCACCGCCACCTGGCCGCGCCCGAGGATCAGCGCCCGCTCGAGCACGTTGCGCATCTCGCGCACGTTGCCGGGCCAGGGATGGGCCAGCAGGCGTTCGAGCGCGTCCGGCGCGATCAGGCTCGGCGCGCCCGGCACGTGGCTCCGGAGGTCCTGGAACAGGCGGGTGATGAGCGCCAGCCGGTCCTCCCGCGAGCGTTCACGGAGCGGCGGGAGCTCGAGCGGCATCACATTGAGGCGGTAGAACAGGTCCTCGCGGAACCGGCCGGCCGCCACGTCGGCGGGGAGGTCGCGGTTGGTGGCGGCGATGAGCCGGACGTCCACGGTGAGCTCGCGGGTGCCGCCCAGCCGGCGGAAGGTCTTGGTCTCGAGGACCTTGAGGAGCTTGGGCTGGAGCTCGACGGCGAGGTCGCCGATCTCGTCGAGGAAGATCGTGCCGCGGTCGGCGATCTCGAACAGCCCCTGCTTCCGGTCCTTGGCGTCGGTGAAGGCGCCCTTCTCGTGCCCGAAGAGCTCGGAGTCGAGGAAGGTGGCGGAGAGGCCGGCGCAGTTCACCTCCACGAACGGCGCCTTGGCCCGCGGGCTCAGGTTGTGGATCATGCGGGCCACCCACCCCTTGCCGGTCCCGCTCTCGCCCACCAGCAGCACCGTGGTCCGGTCGCTCTGGGCCAGCAGCCCCACCTGGCGGGCGAATTCCTGCATCCCCTGCGACTGCCCCAGCGACTCGAGCCCCTCGCCCTGCACCACGCTGGCGAGGAGCAGCTCGTTGACGCGGCGGAGGCGGACCTTGTCGGCGACCTTGGCGGTCACGGCGACGAGGTGCGGCATGTCCACCGGCTTGGTGAGGAAGTTCTCGGCGCCCAGCTGCATCGCCTTGACGGCGGTGGGAACGTCGGAGTTGCCGGTGAGGAGGATGACCGCCGCGTTCTTCTCGCGGAGGCGCTCGAGGACCTCGAGGCCGTCCATCCCCGGCAGCTGCAGGTCGAGGATGACGACGTCGGGGTGGAGCCGGTCGAAGGTCTCGATCCCGGCCTCGCCGGTGAGCTCGCGCCCGACCTCGTAGCCCACGTGTTCGAAATAGTTCCCGAGGGCCCGGAGGATCTCAGGATCGTCGTCGATGAGCAGGACGGTATCGGCCATGGACCTACCTCGTTGGTGCGGCAGGGCCGCGGGGAAGCTCGAACCAGAAACGCGCGCCGCCCTCGGGGCGGTTCTGCGCGCGGATGTCGCCGCCGTGGGCGCGGATGATGCCGTGCGAGATCGAGAGCCCGAGCCCCGTCCCCTTCCCCACCCCCTTGGTGGTGAAGAAGGGCTCGAAGATCCGCGCGATCACCTCGGGCGCG
>CAMLHU010000159.1 GCA_946479825.1 uncultured Gemmatimonadota bacterium | reverse complement strand
TTCACCCTTCACCCTTCACCGTTCACCGTCACAACACCCGCACGATCGCCTCCCCCACGAAATATCCCACCGCCGCCACGCCCAGCCCCACCAGGAACATGTCCATCCCGGACCGGACGACGCCGCGGCCGGTGAAGAGGCTGCGCGCCGCGCCCACGCCGAAGTGCGACAGCATGGCGATGCCGAACGACGTCCAGATGGCCACCGGGCCGTCCCAGACGAAGAACGGCAGCACCGGGATGAGCGCGCCCACGGCGGTGGCGGTGCCGGTGATCCACGCCTCGCGGAGCGGCGTGCTGGTCGCCTCGCCGATGCCGAGCTCCTCCCGCACCTTCTCCTCGAGCGCGCGGGCGGGGTCGCGCATCACCTCGGCCGCCAGCGTCTCCGCCTGCGCCTTGGGGATCCCCTTGGCCTGGTAGAGCAGGGCCAGCTCCTCCCGCTCCACGTCCGGCATCAGCCGGATCTCCTCCTTCTCCATCGCGATCTCGTGCTCGTACACCTCGCGCTCGCTCTTGGCCGCGAGGTACCCCGAGGCGCCCATCGAGAGCGCGTCCGCCGCCGTCCCCGCGATCCCCGCCACCAGCACCGCGTGCGAGGCCACGTCGAGTGACGCCTGCGCGCCGAGCATCCCGGCCACCAGGCCGAAGTTGGCGGTGAGGCCGTCGTTGAAGCCGTACACCAGGTTGCGGAGGAAGCCGCCGGCCCCCGTCTTGTGCCACGGCTCGCCGTCCCGCCCCGCGATCCCCGACAGCGACTCCGCGTGCTCGGCCGACTCCTTGGCGAGCGTGAGCGCCGTGTCCTGCGCCTGGCCGGCGGGCGTGCGCCGGTAGAGCGAGAGGTAGCCCTTCACCTCGCGCCCTTCTTCCTCGAGCAGCATCGGCAGGAGGAACCCGGGGCCGAACCGGCGCGCCAGCCAGGCCAGCGTCCGGGCCCGGAACGACGGCCGCACCGGCGGCACCGGATGCCCCGCGTCGGCGATCAGCTTCTGCCAGATGGCCGTGTGCCGATCCTCGACCCCCGCCAGTTCCTCGTAGATCCGGCGCTTCTTCCCGTCGGGCTCGGCCTTGGCGAGCTCGCGGTACAGGAAGGCCGCGTCGGCCTCATCCTCGAGGTGGTGGAGCCATTCGTGCAGGTCGGGAGCGGGCATCAGCAGGGTTCCGGGGGTAGGGTGGATCGGTGAACGGTAAACGGGGAAGGGTGAACGGGGGAGGGTGGCCGGCAATATCGAATAAGAGTAAGCAGGACAACAACTTGTCTCGCTGGCCAGCGTCCAACGTCCAACGACCATCGCCCAACCACCGCCTCCCCTGCAACCAACCGCCTTCCTGCCGCATCTTTAGGCCGTGATGACGGATTCCCTCCTGCTGGCCGACGCAGACGCGATCCTGGCCCGGGCCCGTTCGGGCGACCCCGGGGGCTTCGAGTCGCTCTACCGGGCGTTCGAGGGGCCGGTCTACACCCTGGCCCGCCGGATCTGCCGGACGGCGGAGGATGCCGAGGACGTGCTGCAGGAGACCTTCCTCGAGGTGCACCGCTCGATCCGGCAGTACCGCGGGGAGGGGAGCCTCTGGGGATGGGTCCGGACCATCGCGGCGAGCAAGGCGCTGATGCGCCTGCGGCGGAACAAGTACCGCGACACCGACGAGCTCAACGACGAGCTGCATCCGGCGCGCCCGGGGGACGAGCTCCTGCGGATGGACCTCGAGGCGGCGCTCGAGCGGCTGCCCGAGACCTCGCGGGCGGTGGTGTGGCTCCACGACGTCGAGGGCTACACCCACGAGGAGATCGCGGCGCTGATGGACAAGACGCCGAGCTTTTCGAAGTCTCAGCTGGCCCGGGCGCACCGGAAGCTGCGCCGCTGGCTGGGGGAGGAGACGGACCAGTGACGCACCTTACCCTGGAACAGATCGTGGGCCTCCGCGAAGCGGGGGCGGAGCCGGGTACCGCCGCCGCGCGGGCCCATATCGAGGCGTGCGCCGAGTGCCGCGCGGAGTTCGAACGCCTGCACCAGCGGGTGGCCCGGCTCAAGGCGCTGCCGGCGCTCCGCCCCGCCCGCGACCGCTGGCCGGCGGTGTCGGCCGGGATCGAGCAGGCGCGCCGGGTCCAGCGGAGCCGGTGGGTGGGGATGGGCACGCTGGCGCTCGCGGCCTCGGTCGCCCTCGTGGTGGTGGCGGGCGACCTGGCCCGCCCCGGCGCGGTGGCCGCGGAACAGCAGATCCAGCAGGCGATGACCCAGTCGTCGGCGCTGGAGCAGGAACTCCACCGGCTCCATCCGGAGCAGCGCGCCAGCGACCTCACCACCGCCCAGGTGGCGAGTGAGCTCGAGGCGCGGATCGCCGACCTCGACCGGCAGATCCAGCAGATGCAGCTGGAGCCCGACGCGCCGACCAACGACGTCCGGACGCTCGACCTGTGGCGCCAGCGGGTCGGCCTGCTGGACGCCCTCGTGGACGTCCACCTTACGCACGCAAGCAACGTGGGGCTCTGAGCCCCGGGAGCGGATGATGTTCAAGCAGATCGTGTTCGCCGCCGCAGGGCTCACGTTGGTCGCGGCACCGGTGGTCGCGCAGCGCAAGCCCGCCGCCGAGAATCGCAGGGCCGAGAAGCTGCTCAACGTGACGGTGAGCGGCCGCGGACGCATCGGGGTGGTGGTGGACGTGCGACCGGGACCGAACGACTCGATCGGCGCCACGGTGCAGGGCGTCACCCCCGGCGGCCCGGCGGCCAAGGCCGGCCTCGTGGTGGGCGACATCATCACCCGGTTCAACGGCACCAGCCTGGTCGGCGGCGCGCCCAGGAGCTCCGACGACGACCAGGGCTCGCAGCCCGGCCTCAAGCTCGTCGAGCTCGCCAGCAAGCTGAGCCCCGGCGATACCGCCAGCCTCGAGTATCGGCGCGGCAAGGACCGGAAGACCGTCCAGCTCGTCGCCGCGGACCTGGGCGGGTTCGTGACCTACTCCTTCTCGGGCGACGACAGCGCCGGGCCGTTCGTCTTCCGCGAGGCGCCGGGTGGGGCGTTCAAGTACCGCGTCGACCTCCCCGAGCCGACCGACCTCGCGCGGATGGGCCCGGGGCCGTTCCGGATGCCCTTCCAGGTCACCCGCGACAAGGTCTATCTCCGGATCGGCTCGCCCCTCGGCGACATGGAATTCGCCCCGATCAATCCCGACCTCGGCCGCTACTTCGGCGTCACCGACGGCGTGCTGGTGCTGAGCGTCCCCGATTCCGCGGCGCTCGCGCTCAAGGCCGGCGACGTGATCCTGAGCGTGGACGGCCGCAAGCCCGCGAACGTGGACCAGCTGCTGCGGATCCTGCAGTCGTACGAGAACGGCGAGAGCCTCAAGCTCGACGTGATGCGCGACCACAAGCGCGTCACCGTGGCGGGCAAAGCCGACTGGGATCGCCCCTTCTGGCCGACGCCCTCGTTCAACACCGACGACGGCGGGGAGTGAACGGCGGGGGCCGCGCACGCGCGGCCCGGACATCGCAGGATGGCGGGGCCTTGACTGACCGGTCGGGCCCCGCTGTCTTTCCCCTCCGTGCTCCGCCCCTTTTTCGCCACCACCCTCCTGCTCACGATCGCGCTCCCCCTCGCCGCCCAGAGCGACGGCGGGCTGCCGGCGCACTATTCCATCAATCCGGTCGCGGTCTCGCGGAGCGGACTCTATTTCGAGCCGTTCCGCCCGGCGCACGCCGGCTGGCGGTTCGCCACCGAGCTCGACTACGGCAACATGATCGAGTGGAGCGTCGCGGACGACGGGCGGACCTACCTGCTCGACGCCGAAGCCGCGACGATCCACCTGAACGCGGAGCACGGGCTGGGGAGGGATGGGTTCGTCGCCGTGGACGTGCCGGTGAGCTCGGTGTACGCCGGGGTGATGGATGGCTTCCTCGACTGGTACCACGGCCTCCTGGGCATCCGCATTCCGGAGCGACAGCTCCGCCCGAGGAACGCATTCGCCTACCGGGTCGAGCTTCCCGGCGATACCCTCGTCCGCGGGCCGCTCGACCCCTCGCTCGGCGACGTGCGGGTCACCGTCGGCCTCCGCCACGGCCCCGACGCCCAGTCGGCGATCTCGCTGACGCTCCCCACGGCCGGCGGGGGTGTCGGCTATGCCCGCGGCGTGCCGTCTGTGAGCCTCCTCAACACCTGGCGCGCCCGGCTCCATCCCCGGTTGGTCTACGAAGGCAGCCTCAACCTCGGCTGGACGCCCAAGGGCTCGGGGCCGCTCGCGGACTACGAGCGGACCACCTTCGCGGCGATCACGTCGGGCGTGCGGTGGCGCTTCGCGGGACGGTGGGGGATGTTCGGGAACCTGTTCTACCACACCTCGTACTACCACGATGCCGGATTCCCGAGCCTCGAACGCTCCGAGCTCAGCTTCGACTACGGCTTCCTGCTCCGGACCAGGGGCGCGAGCGAATGGCGGTTCGGGATGACCGAGGACCTCATCCCGACAAGTCCGGCCATCGACGCGGTGTTCAAGATCGGGAGGAGTTTTTAGGGGCTGGTGCGGTGAGCGGGAGGTAAGCCATCGACGCTGGCCTACCTCCCGCTCACCTCTTACTTGGCCAACTTCCGCCGATGTCGGCTTACCCCCCGCTTACCCCTCACCGCTCACCGTCACACCACTCCGAAGAACTCCCGGACCGCCCCCACCAGGAACTGGCGAGCTTCGGGAGTGCGGGGATCGAGGGCGTAGTGGTTGATGAGCTGCTGCTGCCGCTTGGTCCACTCGGCCCAGCAGGCGGCGCAGATGGTGTCGTAGAGCTGCTGGCCGAGCTCGTTCTGGAACGGCTTGAAGGCCATTCGGGCGGCGGTCTGGCCGCAGCGGGCGCAGGTGATGGTGTCGGACATGCGGGGGAAGGTACAACGGTGAAGGGAGAACGGTGAAGAGTGAACGGGAAGCGGTGAACGGCGAACCGATCGAGACGGTCAGCGGATCCGACGCCCCGATCACCGTTCACGCCTTCCCGCGCACCGTACACGCCCTTCCCGTTCACCGTTCACCTCTTACCGTTCACCGGCCCGCCCCCTACTCTCCCCGCTTGAGCGCCTTGACCCCGCTGGCGGTGCCGAGCCCGGTGCCGATGCCGAAGAGCATCGTGGCGCCGGTGGTGACGAACGGCAGGAGGGCGAGCGGGTAGGCGATGACCGCCGCGATCAATCCCGCGACCCAGGGGGCGATGGGCGACCGCACCGCGTCCACGAAGCGGAGGCGGGTGCGGACATACCGGCGGGCCAGCGTGAAGCCGACCAGGCCCCCGACGACGATGAGCCCCAGGCGAATGAAGTTGAACACGGTTCCGATCCGGCTAAGGGGAACAGGGGTGACTGTGTTTCAGTACGGAACGGCGTGGGGGATAGTTTCGTTGGGTGGGGGTCAGGGGTCAGGGGTCAGGGGTCAGTGGTCAGGGGTCAGTGGTCAGGG
>CAMLHU010000158.1 GCA_946479825.1 uncultured Gemmatimonadota bacterium | reverse complement strand
GAGGACCGGTTCAACCTCCACGTCATCCAGAACTTCGTGCAGGAGTACCGCCAGGGGCGGACCCCGATCCCCTGCGTCCGGTGCAACTCCTTCACCAAGTTCCGCGACCTGCTGGCCCACGCCGACGCCCTCGACTGCGCCTGGATCGCGACCGGCCATTACGCCGTGGCGCGCGACGGCGCGCTCTACCGCGGCAGCGACCCGGCCAAGGACCAGAGCTACTTCCTCTGGGGGATCGACCGCGCCGTCGTGGGACGGATGCTCACGCCCGTCGGGACGCTCACCAAGCCGGAGACCCGGGCGTACGCCCGGCAGCTCGGCCTCGTGACCGCGGACAAGCCGGAGTCGGTCGAGATCTGCTTCGTCCCGAACGACGACTACGTGAGCGTGCTCGAGCAGCACCTCCCGGCCGACGACCCGGCGCTCACCCCGGGGCCGCTCGTCACCGTGGGCGGCGAGCGGATCGGGGAGCACCAGGGCTACGCCCGCTACACCATCGGCCAGCGCCGCGGGCTCCCGGGCGGGGCCGGCGCCCCGCGCTACGTCGTCGCCATCCGCCCCGAGACCCGCGAAGTGGTGGTGGGCAACGAAGACGACCTCGCCGGACACCGGGTGGTGCTCGACGAGGTCAATTGGCTGGCGGCGCCCCTCGCGCCGGGCGACACCTGCGCCGTCCAGATCCGCTACCGGGCCGCCGCGGCCCCGGCGACGGTCATCGGCCGCAGCGACGACTCCCTCACCCTCGCCCTCGCCACCCCGGTCCGGGCGATCACGCCCGGCCAGTCGGGCGTCCTCTACGGCGAGGGCGGCCGGCTCCTCGGCGGCGGCGTCATCCGCTGATGCGCGAGCTCCTGGTCCGCTGGGTGGTCACCGCAGCGGCGCTCTTCCTGGCCATCTCGATCGTTCCCGGGATCCACTTCCCCACCGCCGACGGCGGGTTCGTGCGGCTGTTCCTCGTGGCGGCGGTATTCGGGCTGGTGAACGCGCTGCTCAAGCCGCTGCTGTCGGTCCTCACCTGCCCGCTCATCCTGCTCACGTTCGGCCTGTTCACGCTGGTGGTGAACGCGGTGCTGCTCCTCGTCACCGCCTGGCTGTCCTCGCGCTGGGGGCTCGGACTCACGATCAGCGGCTTCTGGCCCGCCTTCTGGGGCGGGCTCATCGTGAGCCTCGCCTCCTCCATCCTGCTCGGCCTCACCCGCCGTCGCCCCCCGCCCCGCCCCGACGTCGAAATCGGGACCTGGTAGTCCTCAGTACCGCATCCCGGTCTGCTCCGCGAACTGCTCCAGCAGGGCCTTCGACTCGGGCGTGAGCTCCGCGGGCAGCGTCACGTTCACCGTGATCAGCTGGTCGCCCTTGCGCCCGCCCTTCTCGAGCCCCAACCCCTTGACCCGGAAGGTGCGCCCCGGCTGGGTGCCGGCCGGCACCTTGAGCAGCACCTTCTTGCCGTCGAGCGTCCGCACGCGGAGCTGGGTGCCGAAGACGGCCTGGGCCAGGTTGATCGGCACCTCGCACCGGAGGTCGAGCCCGTCGCGGGTGAAGAACCGGTCGGGCTGGACCTGAAAGGTCACCAGCAGGTCGCCGGCGGGCCCGCCGCGCGCCGAGGGCTGGCCCTGTCCCTTGAGCCGCACCTTGGTCCCGGACTCGGTCCCCGCCGGGACCGTGAGACTGACCCGCCGCTCGGTACGAACCTCCCCCTGGCCACCGCAGGTCGGACACGGCTCCGAGGCGAGCTTGCCCCGCCCCCGGCACCGCGGACAGGGCCGGCTGACCGCGAACCCGCCCTGGCCGAATACCACCGAACCGCGTCCGCTGCACTCCGGGCACGTCGTGAGCTTGGCCCCCGGCGCCCCGCCGCTCCCGTGGCAGGTGCCGCACGGCTCGTTGACCGTGAGCGTGACCGGCACCTTCCCGCCGAGCGCCGCCACACGGAACGGGATCTCGACGACGGTCTCGATCGCCTCGGCCGACTCCTCGCGCCGCCCGCGACCGAAGATGGACGAGAAGATGTCGCCCAGGCCGCCAAAGTCGCTGAAGTCGAATCCCGCTTCGTCGGCCGACGGGGCCCCAGCCCCGCGCCGCGCCCCGGTGCCGGGCCCACGGCCGTCGAACGCGCCGTACTTCCGCATCCGGTCGTACTGTTTCCGCTTTTCCGCGTCGGACAGCACGGCGTGCGCCTCCGAGATCTCCTTGAAGCGCTCGGCGGCGGACGGATTGTTCGGGTTGGCGTCGGGATGGTACTGCTTGGCCAGCCGGCGGTAGGCCTTCTTGATCTCCTCCGGCGTGGCCGTGTCGCCGACGCCCAGGACCTGGTAGAGATCCTTGGACGCCACGTCAGGCCTGCACCGGCTCGCCGTACACCGCCACGCGGGCCGGCCGGAGGAGGATCCCCTTCAGGCGATAGCCGATCTGGAACGTCTGCGCGACGGTGTGGGCCCGCTCCGCGGCGGGCGCCGGCACCGTCGAGATCGCCTCGTGCTCCGTCGGGTTGAACGGCGCGCCGGTCGGCTCGATGGCCTCGAGCCCGAGCTGCTCGAGCTCGCGCCAGAGCTTCTTGTCGGTCAGCACGACGGCCTCGTGGAGCTGCTCCACGGTCTGCGAGGCGCCGCCGCCGTCCACCAGCCGGTCGAAGTCGTCGAGCACGTCGAGCAGCCGCCCGAGCAATTCGGCCTTGCCACGGTCGCCCGCCTCGGCACGCTCACGGGTGCTGCGCTTCCGGAAATTGTCGTACTCCGCCGCCAGGCGAAGGTGACGGTCGCGCAGCTCGGCAATCTCCTCCTCGAGCCGCTGGCCGGCACCTTCGGCCGGCTCGAGCGGGAGCCCGGCGATCCCCGCCGAGTCGGCACTCGCGGAGGCCCGCTGGGCGTCGGCCGCGAGGTCGGCCCCGGGAGCAGATGACTTGTTAACTTCTTCTTTTTCAGCCACTTAGCACGCTCTCACAGGATCGGAGTGACGGCCGAAGTATAGCACGTCGCGTGCCCGGGAAGGTAGGCCAGTATGGCAGGGACTGGGCGTGCGGGGCTCAGCGCACCTGGCGCCAGAGGAGATAGAGCGCCATCTGCGCGGCGCGGGCCCGGATCTCCTCCCGCCCGCCAAGGAAGACGTAGCGCACGGTCTCCTCGTGGTCGCCCACCGAGACGCCGAACCAGACCGTCCCGACCGGCTTGGCCTCGCTGCCGCCGTCCGGACCCGCGATGCCGGTGACGCTCACGGCCGCCTCGGCGCCGAACCGCTCGCGGGCGCCGCGGGCCATCGCCCGGGCCACCTCTTCGCTCACCGCCCCGTGCCGTTCGATGAGCTCGGCCGCCACGTCGAGCTGGGCGGTCTTCACGGCGTTGGCGTAGGCCACGGTGGCGCCGAGGAAGACGTCCGAGCTGCCGGGGATCGCGGTGATCCGCCCGCCGACCAGCCCGCCGGTGCACGACTCGGCGACCGCGAGCCGGACCTTCGAGCGTCGGAGCGCCTCGAGGAGCACGGCCGCCAGGTCCGCGTTCCCTTCCCCGAACACGTGGCCGCCGGCGCGGGCCCGGATCAGCTCCGCGGCGGCTGCGAGCCGCCGGTCGGCATCATCGGGGGCCAGGTCCCAGGCGGTGAGCCGCAGGTCCACGCCGGTGGCGTCGGGAAGGTAGGCCAGCGTGAGCGGCGCGATGTCCGACTCGATCTCGCCCAGCCGTTCGGCGAGCACCGCCTCGGCGATGGCCGCGGTGCGGAGGGAGCGCGAGCGGATCACCGAGCCGTTCCCGGTGCGCGCGGCCAGCCGCGGGACCACCTCGTGCTCCATCAGGTTCCGCATCTCGAGCGGCACGCCCGGGAGGAGGATGGCGACCCCCGGCTTCCCCTCGAGCCAGAGCCCCGAGGCGCTCCCCCACCGGTTGGGCAGGATGGTGGCGCCGCGGGGCACCTCGGCCTGGGTCCGGTTGCTGTCCACCGGCACCCGCCCGAGGCGGCGGTAGCGCTCCACCATCGCGGCCCAGAGCCCGTCGTTGAACTCGAGCGGGGCGTCGAACAGGTCCGCGACGACCTTCTTGCTGATGTCGTCGCGGGTGGGACCGAGCCCGCCGGTGGTGATGACGACGCCCGTGCGGGCGAGCGCCTCGCGCACGGCGTCGCGGATGGCGTGGGGTTCGTCGCGGACCGAGGTGCGGCGCACCACGCGGACGCCGCGGGCCGCGAGCGCCTGTCCCGCGAAGGCGCTGTTGGTGTCCACGGTGAACCCGAGGAGGAGCTCGGTGCCGATGGTGACGAGTTCGATGTCCATGGGGGGATCGGAGGCCGCGCGCCGGCGCCGCGGTGGCCCGGCGGGGGCTACTTCCTGGCCGGATGCTCGGAGGTGATGAACAGCGAGCGGTTCCGGACCAGGTAGATGGTGAACGACGAGATGGTGAGGACCAGCGCGACGCCAAGGGTGATGGCCACGAACCAGCCGTGGAACGAGTTCCAGAACCGCCAGAACGGGCTGTCGCCCCAGCCGAGGGGCTTGCGGGCGTCGCGGTAGGTGAACCAGAGCATCGTGGCGCCGATGAAGATGTTCTGGACCACCGTCTTGAACTTGCCGACGCCCTGGGCGGGGATGACGACGCCGCGGTGGCGGGCCCACTGGCGGAAGGCGGTCATCGCGAACTCGCGGCCGAGCAGGAGGAGGCAGACCCAGAGCGGGATGCTCCCCCAGAGCGGGATGTCGTAGAGGTCGTGCCGGGTGCGCGAGATGAAGTAGATCGGGAGGAGGGTGGCGACGAGGAGGAGCTTGTCGGCCACGGGGTCGAGCAGCTTGCCGAGGTCGGTCACTTCCTTGCGCCGGCGGGCGAGCCAGCCGTCCCAGACGTCGCTCACGGCGGCGATCAGGAACACGAGGAAGGCGATGAACTTGGGCCAGTAGCCCTGGATGAAGGGCAGGAGGGCGATGACGGGGGTGAGCGCGATGCGGACGAGCGTGATGATGTTCGGCAGCGTCCACATCGCGCCGGCCCGTCAGCCGAGGGTCTTGAGGACGAGCTTGCTGACGGCCTTGAGGGTGTCGAAGACCCCGTCGCCCGTCACCGCCACCGCCTCGTAGTACGGGGCGCGCTCGATCCACTGCCCGTTCTGCTGGAAGACGAGGTACTCGCCCTCGTGGTTCGGGTCGGGGGCCAGCCGCTGGCGGGCCGGGTCGTCGACCGGCCAGCCGGGGTTGAGCGCGGCCTGGAGCTCGCCGAGCGGGGCGGCGTTGGGGAGGTCGCGCTTGTTGTACTGGATCACGAAGGGGACCTTCGTGAGGTCGTACCCCTGCTGCGACATGTTGTCGTACAGGTTCTGCATCGACTCGATGTTCGCCTCCATCCGCTCGATCTGGCTGTCGGCGACGAACACCACGCCGTCCACGCCCTTGAGGATGAGCTTGCGGCTGGCGTTGTAGTACACCTGCCCCGGCACCGTGTACAGGTGGAAGCGCGTCTTGAAGCCGCGGATCGTCCCCAGGTCGACCGGGAGG
>CAMLHU010000157.1 GCA_946479825.1 uncultured Gemmatimonadota bacterium | reverse complement strand
TTCCAGCGGATGAGGACAGTGTGGTGGAGCATGGTGAGCGGTGAGCGGTCAGAGGGCGGTGAACGGTGAACGGTGAAGGGTGAAGGGTGAAGGGTGAACGGGAACGGCGTAAACGGTGGCGAGGTGCCGTCCGCCGGTGCAGCTCAGGCGCCCCCGTTCACGCTCACCCGTTCACTGTTCACCCTTCACCGTTCACCGATCCAGGGTCTGGTGGAAGAACGCCAGCACGTCGTTCCACGCCTTGCCTCGGCTCGGCGTGTCGTAGCCGTGGCGCCCGGGCTTGAGGAAGCCGTGGCCGGTGCCGGGATAGATCGTATAGCGGTACGACTTGCCGAGCCGGCGGAGCAGCGAATCGGTGGCGGGGATCGTCGCGTCGATCCGGGCGTCGCTTTCGCCGTAGACGCCGAGGAGCGGGGCCGTGATGCGGGCGAGTCCGGCGGAGTCGGGAGGCGGGCCGTAGCAGATCACCGCGGCCTTGAGCTTCGGGTTGTTGGTGGCGTAGCGGAAGCTCTGGCCGCCGCCCCAGCAGAAGCCGATCACACCCACGTCGCCGGTCCGGACGGCCGGGAGGCCGTTCACGTAGGCGTAGGCGGCGTCGAGGTCGGCGGTGACGGCGTTCGGATCGAGGCCCGAGACCAGCTTGACCCCCGAGTCGGGGTCGGACGGCGTGGCGCCGTAGCGGCTCGAGAGCAGGTCGGGCACGATCGCGACGTACCCCTTCGCGGCCAGGTCGTCCACCACCCGCGGCTCCCAGTCGGTGAGGCCGAAGATCTCGTGGATCACGACGACGGCCGGCGCCTTGTCCTTCCGCTCCGGATAGCCGACGTAGGCGTGGATCGAGTCGGCGCCGCGGTGGATCCAGACCCATTCGCCGTGGGTGGTCGCGTGGGCCGAGCGAGGCGCGTGGGTGCGCGCGGTGGCGAACGAGAGACCGATCCCCGCGGCGAAGGCGAGGGCGCCGACGGCCAGGTGGCTGGCGAGCCCGGCGGTGGAGCGAGGCATATGGGCCTCCGGAGCGAGTCGTGAGTCGTGGGTCATGGGTCGTGGGTCGTGGGGGTGTGCGCCCGTCGGGAATCCCTTCACCGCACGGAGCCCACGACGCAAGACTCACGACCCTCGACCTACCCCCTACCTCCCGAACAACTTCGCCAGCACCCCGCTCTCCACCGACCCCTGCAGCGCCTGGGCGAACTCGCCCATCGTCTGGAACCGGTTGGCGGGATCGGCGGCGAGCGAGGTCGCGATGACGGCCTCGAGCCTGGCCGGGAGGTCGGGCTTCACTTCGCGGAGCGCCTTGGGCTGGCCGCGGAGGCGGGCGATCATCATCTCCTGCGCGCTCCGGCCGCTGAACGGGAGCGCCCCGGTGAACATCTCGAAGGCGAGGATGCCGAGGGCGTAGATGTCGCTCCGGCCGTCGAGGGCCTTGCCGCGGATCTGCTCCGGGCTCATGAACTCCGGCGTGCCGAGCACGATGCCGGTGGCGGTGAGCTTCTGGACCTCGGGGCCGGCCTGCCGCTGCTTGGCGAGGCCGAAGTCCATCACCACGGCGCGGCTCGGGAACGGCCCGTCCGCGTCGGGGACGAGCATCACGTTCTCGGGCTTGAGGTCGCGGTGGATGATCTCGAGCGAGTGGGCGTGCTCGAGCCCGCGGCACATCTGGACCAGGAGCGCGATCCCCTCCTCCACCGGGAGCGGGCCGCCGCGGTTCTCGCGGTCGCTCAGCAGCTCGCCCGACAGGAACGGCATCACCAGGAAGAGCAGCCCGTCGGCGGTGTTGCCGAGCTGGTGGATGGGGCAGACGTTGGGATGGTCGAGCTTCATCGCCAGCGCCGCCTCGCGCTTGAGCCGCTCGGCCGAGCCGGGGTCGCTGGAGAGCTTGGGGCTCAGGACCTTGATCGCCACGGTCTGGGTGGTGGTGAGGTCCACCGCCAGGTACACGTAGCTCATCCCGCCTTCGCCGAGCTTCTTGACCACCCGCCAGCGGTCCTCCAGCACCTGGTTCTGCAGGGTGCTGGCGCGGTTGTGCGCCGCCACGATCGGCTCGGGCCGGGCCTCGGGGGGCGGCGCGGCGGGATCCTGCACCTCGACGAGGAGGGTGCCGTCGTGGGCGCAGAAGCGGTCGGTCGGGGCGTACATCCGCTTGCAGTTGGGGCAGCGGCGCATGGGCATCAGGCGCAGTACCGGTTGCGGCCATCCCGCTTGGCCTGGTAGAGCTTGGCATCGGCCTGGGCCAGGAACGCCTCCGCGTCCGCGACCCGGGCGTCCGGGTAGGTGGCGATGCCGATGCTGACGGTGACCCGCACTTCCTGGGGGGGCTCGCCGAAGCGGTGGTCGGCCACCTTGGTGAGCAGCCGGTCCGCGAAATTCCCCGCCCCCTGGGCGGTGGTCTCGGGCAGCACGATCACGAACTCCTCGCCGCCGTAGCGGGCCACCAGGTCCACGGTGCGCTGCTCCCGGCGGAAGATGCCGGCCAGCTGGGTGAGCACGACGTCACCGGTGTGGTGGCCGAAGGTGTCGTTGACCCGCTTGAAGTCGTCCACGTCGATCATCAGGATCGAGAGCGTCTGCCCGTAGCGCGCCGCCCGCTCGAACTCCGCGCCCAGCCGGGCCGAGAGCGTCCGCCGGTTGGCCACCCCGGTGAGCGGGTCGGTCTGGGCCAGCTCGAGCAGCTCGGCCCGGCTGAGCGAGGCCTGCTCGAGCTCCCAGGCGTGTTCCAGCGCGGGCACCGCCGCCTTCAGCACCTCGGCGGCGAAATCGGCGTCCACCTGGTTGAGCGGCAGCTCGTCCTTGGTGGTCCGCAGGTAGAACACTCCGGTCGGGTGGCCCTTTGGGTGGAACGGGAGGGCGATGGCCGACCGGGTCGCGACGAAGCGCCCCTCCTCCTGCCACCGCGCCCGGACCCCCTCGAAGAGCGGGTCGGTGTGGACGTCCTGGACCAGCACCGGGGCGTCCCGCTCGAGCGCCGCGCGGATCTCCGGGTAGCGGTCGAGGTCCACCGGCAGGTCGTGGAGCAGCGGATTCTCGTACGCCGCCATCACCACGCCGTGATGGTCGTCCCCCTGGACCAGGAGGATGGAGCACTCCGCGATCTTGAGCCCCCGGGCCACCCGCCGCACCAGCAGCTGGAAGATGTCGGCCGGCCGGGTGAGCCCGGCGACCTCGCGCAGGATCTCGAGCACCTCCTCGCGCGAGCGGGCCGACGCGCGGGCGAGGTTGAGCTCCCGTCCCATCCGGAGGTGCGCCTTCACCCGGGCCAGGAGCTCGCGGACCCGGAACGGCTTCGCGATGAAGTCGCTCGCGCCGAGGCCGAGGGCGCGGACCGTGGCCTCCTCGGGGGGCATCGACGAGATCATCAGGACCGGCAGGTCGCGGCGCTTGGGGTCCTGCTTGATCCGCTCGAGGAGCTGGAGCCCGTCCACCCGCGGCATCATGATGTCGAGGAGGAGGAGGTCGGGGTCGTCGGTGCCGAGCCGGTCGAGCAGGTTCTCGGCGTTGGGGACCGCGATCACCTCGTAGCCGTTCTCCTTGAGGATCCAGGAGAGCGTCCGGGTGAGCGCCTGGTCGTCGTCGGCGACCATGATCCGGTGCGCGACGGTCATCCGCGCACCAGCCGGTCGAAGACCGCGGGATCCACGTTGCCGCCGGTGGCGATGGCGACCACCGGTCCCGGCGGCGCGACCTTGCCGGCGAGGAGCGCCGCGGTGGTGACCGCGCCCGACGGCTCGACCGTGAGACCCAGCTCGGCGTGGAGGGCGCGCACCGCGGCCGCGATCTCGGCCTCCGTCACCTGCACCACGCCCGCGATGGCGTCGCGGATGAGCGGGAAGGTGACGCCGCCGATGGACGGGGTCTGGAGCCCGTCGGCCATCGTCTCGACCCGGTCGAGCCGGACCGGGCGGCCGGCGGCCATCGCGGCGGAGAGCTTGGCCGCGCCGGCGGGCTCGACCGCGACGACCTCGACCCCGGGGCGGAGCCCGCCCACCGCGACGCAGGTCCCGGCCAGGAGCCCGCCGCCGCTCACCGGGGCCAGCACCATCGCCAGGTCGGGGCGCGCCTCGACGATCTCGAGGCCGCAGGTCCCCTGGCCCGCGATCACGTCGGGGTGGTCGTAGGGCGGGATCATCACCAGCCCCTCCTCGCGGGCCAGCCGCTCGGCGCGCTCGAACTGCTCGGGCGAGCGGGTCCGGCCGGCGAAGACCACCTCGCCACCCAGGCGCCGCACGCCGTCGACCTTGACCTGCGGCGCCGACTCCGGCATCACGACCACCGCGCGGACGCCGAAGTGGCGGCCGGCGAACGCCACGGCCTGGCCGTGGTTCCCGGAGGACGAGGTGACGAGGCCGCGGGCGCGCTCGGCGGGGTCGAGCCGGGCGGCGGCGTGCATCGCGCCGCGGATCTTGAAGGCGCCGATCGGCTGGAGGAATTCCGCCTTGAGCGCCACGGGCACGCCGAGGCGGCGCGTGAGGAACGGCACGTCGAGGAGGGGGGTACGCTCCGCCACCCCCGCCAGGCCGGCCGCGGCCTCGCGGACCGCGTCGAGCGTCACGGCGAGCGTCGTCTGTCCCAAGGCTCCGGGAGCTCCGTCGGGGGTGGGTGACCTGAACGTACCGGCCGGTCCGGAGGCCGGCAAGCCGTCAGTCGGCGGCTTCCGCCTCCGCGGCCTCGTCGGCGCCGGCCTCGTCGCCCTCTTCCTTGACCACGCGCGCCACGTCGACGACCTGGTCGCCGGCGTCGAGGTTCATCACCTTGACGCCCTGCGTGTTCCGGCCGATGACGCGGATCCCCTCGACCGGGAGCCGGATGATCACGCCGTGCCGGGTGATGACCATCAGCTCGTCCTCGGGGAGCACTTCCTTGAGCGCCACGAGCGGGCCGGTCTTGTCGGTCTTCTGGAAGGTGATGATCCCCTTCCCGCCGCGCTTCTGGACCCGGTACTCGCCGAGGGCGGTGCGCTTGCCGAAGCCCTTCTCGGAGACCACCAGCAGGGTCGAGTCGCGGCGGACCACGACCATCCCGATCACGGCGTCGCCCTTGTCGAGGACGATGCCCTTGACCCCGGTGGTGGCCCGGCCCATCTCGCGCACGTCGGCCTGGTGGAAGCGGATGCTCATCCCGTCGCGGGTGGCAAGGACGATGTCGCTCTGCGCGTCGCAGAGCTGCACGTCGATGAGCTCGTCGCCCGCGTCGATGTTGATGGCGCGGATGCCGTTGGAGCGGACGTTCCCGTACTCGCTGAGCGCGGTCTTCTTCACCGTGCCGCCGCGGGTGCCGAAGATGAGCCAGGTGTCCGGGGCCTGGAAGTCGCGGACGGGGACCAGGGCCGAGATGGTCTCGTCGGGCCGGATGGCGATGCAGTTGACCACCGGCTTGCCGCGCGCGGCGCGCGAGGCCTGCGGGATCTCGTGCACCTTGAGCCAGTACACCTGGCCGGTGTTGGTGAAGAACATCAGGTAGTCGTGGGTGGAGGCGATGAA
>CAMLHU010000156.1 GCA_946479825.1 uncultured Gemmatimonadota bacterium | reverse complement strand
CTGGCGCTGCTGGCCGACCGGTCGCGCGCGGTGTACGTGGATGAGTACCATCAGGGGTTCAGGCAGGGCGGGAGTCTCGGCGCCGAGGTCCTCGCCTGGAGCCGCCGGTCGCCGTGGGGGTGGGTCGCTTGGCAGCTCGCCGCGGTGGGCCTGCTGGCGCTCCTCGCGAGCGCGATCCGCTTCGGCCCCGCGGTCCCGGTCATCGAACGGAAGCGCCGGTCGCCGCTGGAGCACGTGCGGGCGCTCGCGACCGCGCTCGCCGCGGCCCGCGGGCACGACGTGGCGGTGCGCCTGATGGTCCGCGGCCTCCGGCGCCGGCTGTCGCAGGACGTGCGCCCCGAACGCCAGCCGATCGACGACTGGCTCGCCGCCCTTGGCGACCGGGTCCGAACCCCGCGCGCCCGCGCCGCCGCGCGGACGCTCACGCAGCTCATCATCCCGCCGCAGCCGGCCGACGCCGTCCTGCGCGCGGCCCACGCCGTGGAGGAAGTGTGGCAGGAACAGCGCCCGTGACCGCCGAGGAGGCCCGCGCCCAGGCCGCGCTGGCCCGGACGATCCTCGATCAGCTCGCCACCGTGGTGCTCGGCCAGGAGGCCGCGCTCCGGGACATCCTCGTCGCGCTGATCGCGCGCGGCCACGTGCTCCTCGAGGGAGTGCCGGGGACCGCCAAGACCCTGCTCGTCCGCGCCCTCGCACGGACCGTGGGGCTCGAGTTCCGGCGGATCCAGTTCACCCCCGACCTGATGCCGTCGGACATCACCGGCGTCAACCTCCTGACGGGGCAGGGGCAGTTCACCTTCCGGGCCGGGCCGGTCTTCTCCGACCTCGTCCTCGCCGACGAGATCAATCGCGCCCCCGCCAAGACCCAGGCGGCGCTCCTCGAGGCGATGCAGGAGCGGAGCGTCACGGTGGACGGCGTGTCCCACCCGCTCTCCGCGGCGTTCACGGTGTTCGCCACCCAGAATCCGGTGGAGTTCGAGGGGACCTATCCGCTCCCGGAGGCCGAGCTCGACCGCTTCCTGCTCAAGGTGACCCTGGGCTACCCCGATGCGGTCCACGAGCAGGGGATCCTGACCCGGGTGCTGGGCGGGTTCGAGTCCGACCAGCCGGAGAGCTTCGGCGTGAGCCGTGTGATCGACCGCGACGGCCTGGACGCGCTGCGGCGCGCCGCGCGCGGCGTCCGGGCGGAACCGGCCATCGAGCAGTACGTCGTCGCCGTGGTCCGCGCCACCCGCGAGGCGCCGGCGATCACGATGGGCGCCTCGCCCCGCGCGAGCGTGGCGCTCCTCAAGGCGAGCCAGGCCGCCGCGCTCCTCGACGGCCGCGAGTACGTCGTCCCCGACGACGTGAAGGCGCTCGCCGTCGCGGTGCTCCGGCACCGCATCACCGTGGCGCCCGAGCTCGAGCTCGAGGGCGTCTCCCCCGACCGCGCGCTCGCGGGGATCCTGGAGTCGGTCGAGGTGCCGCGCTGAGCGCGGCGCCGTTCACGTTCCCATTCGGAGTGCCCATGTCCGTCCGATCGCTCGTCGCGCTGGCCGCCGCCGCGCTCGCCGTTGCCCCGGCCCTCGAGGCCCAGGCCCCGCCCCGGGCCGTGCGGCGCACCATCCCGATCACCCGCGCGTTCCAGAACGGCCTCCGGGCCGGCACCCGCGACTCCCTCGGCACCCCGGGGCCGAACTACTGGCAGCTCCGGACCGACTACCGCATCGACGCCGCGCTCGACCCGGCGACGGCGGTGCTGACCGGGCACGAGACCGTGACCATCGCCAATCCGAGCGACTCGACGCTCAAGGTGGTGGTGCTCCGGCTGTACCAGAACCTCTTCGCGCCGAACATCGAGCGCGCCGAGTCGGAGCCGTCGCTCACCGACGGGATCACCGTGACGCGGCTCGTGGCGAACGGCGCAGCGGTCAACGTGGACAGCCTCCGTGAGGAATGGAGCCACACCACCGTGGTGCGCGTCCCCCTGGCGACCCCGATCCCGCCGCACGGGACCGGGACGCTCGAGGCGGAGTGGCACTTCACCGTGCCCGACGTCCCCGAGGACCAGCGCGGCAACCGGATGGGACGCTGGGACCACCGCCTGTACCAGGTGGCGCAGTGGTATCCACAGGTGGCCGTGTACGACGACCTGCGCGGGTGGGACATCGAGCCGTACCTCGGCCCGGCCGAGTTCTACAACAACTTCGGGTCGTTCGACGTGCGCCTCACGCTGCCCGCCGGGTGGCTGGTGGGCGCCACCGGCCTGCTCGCGAACGCCGACTCGGTCCTGACGCCCGCGGTGCGTGAGCGACTGGCCCGGGCCGTCGCGAGCGACAGCCAGATCAGCGTGGTGGACACGGCAGGTCGCGGGGCGGGCAAGGCGACCATGGCGGGTGACCGGCTGACCTGGCACTGGGTCGCCGACAGCGTGGCCGACTTCGCCTGGGCCACGTCGGCCGACTTCGTGTGGGACGCGACCCGTGCCACGATCCCCGGCCGAGGGCCGATCCCGATCAACCTGTTGTATCTCCCCGACCACGCCGGCTTCCGGCAGACCGGCGTCTTCGCGCGCCACGCGCTCGAGTTCTACTCCAGGCTCTGGATGCCGTACGCCTTCCCGCAGCTGACCCAGGTGGACGGGCCGGAGAACGGGATGGAGTACCCGATGTTCATCATGAGCGGGTGGGGCCGGGGAGTCACCGACCACGAGATCGGACACGAGTGGTGGCCGATGATGGTGGGCGTGAACGAGACCTGGTACGGCTGGATGGACGAGGGGTTCAACCAGTACATGAACCGGCTCTCGGCCTTCGACTTCCAGGGCCGCACGCCGTCGCTCGACAGCCTGGGCCAGGCGTACGGCCGCGTGTCGGGGACCGAGTCCGAACCGCCGATGATGTGGAACGGCAACTATGCCGGGCCGATGTACGCCTTCACCACCTATGGCAAGGCCCCGCTGATGCTCTCGGCCCTGGGCGGCGTCGTGGGAGACTCGGCCGTGTGGCGTGCGATGGGCACCTACGCGCGGGCCTGGCGGTTCAAGCACCCCTCGCCCTGGGACTTCATGTTCGCGATGGACCACGCACTGGGGCGTGACCTGTCGTGGTTCTGGTACTACTGGCTCTTCACCACCGAATCGGTGGACGGGTCGATCGCCGGCGTGAGCACGCGGGGCGGGAAGACGATGGTCACCGTGCACCAGGCCGGGGAAATGCCCTCGCCGGTGATCCTGCGGGTGGAGTTCGCACCGAAGGGGCCCGCCATCCGGCCGATGCGAGGGGCCACGGTGACGGGGAACGTGGCGGTGGTGCGCTGGCCGGTGGACGTCTGGTTCGACGGCCGTCGCGACTTCGTGGCGACGCTCGACTTCGGCCCGCGGAAGATCGAACGGATCACGCTCGACCCCGAAGCCCGGTTCCCCGATCGCGACCCCGCTGACAACGTCTGGCCGCGGGCGAAGTGATCCCGCTGCCGACGCGGCGCTGGTTCCGGGTGGGGGCGGCGCTCGCCGCCCTCGCCCCGCTGGCGCTCGTCTGGCCGGCGGCGGGGGGCGTGCTGCTGGTGGCGGACGCGCTCTGGCTCGGCGCGTTCGTCGCGGACTGGCTGGCCACGGCCGACCTGCGTGGCGTGGCGGTGGAACGGGAGCCTCCGCCGGCGTTCAGCGTCGGCCGCCCGCTCCCGGTCCGCTATCGCTGGCGCCAGCAGGGCCGGCGCCCGCTGCACCTGCGGGTGCGCGAGTCGCTGCCGGGGCCGCTCGCGACGGGCCCAGCGCCGGTGCGGGCGCTGACCATCCCGCCGGCGGAAGGCGGCGCGCTGGTCGAGGACGTGACGCTGAGGCCGGCCCGGCGGGGTCGCGGGGAAGGCGGGACGCTTGCGGTGCGGCTGCGCGGGCCGCTCGGGCTCTCCTGGGCGCAGGGGAGGATCGAGCGCCCGTGGACCGCCACGGTGTACCCGGATGTGTCGCGGGCCGCGCTCCGGGCGCTGCCGACCCAGGCGGCCAGGCGGCGCGAGGCCGGGTTCCGCAACGTCCGGCGGCTCGGCGAAGGACGCGTCTTCGAGACCCTTCGCGAATGGGTCCCGGGGGACGACACCCGCATCATCGACTGGAAGGCGACGGCCCGGCGCGGCAAGACGATGGCGCGCCAGTACGAGGACGAGCGCCGCCAGCAGGTGCTGATCGTGATCGACGCAGGGCGGCTGCTGACCGCCGAGGTGGCCGGGCGGCCGCGACTCGAAGCGGTGGTGGATGCGGCACTGCAGCTCGCGTACACCGTGGTGGAGCACGACGACAACGTCGGGCTCTTCGTCTTCGCGGACTCGGTGCAGGCGTGGCTTCCGCCGGCGCGGGGGCGCCGGGCGCTCCGCAACGTGCTCGAGGCGCTTGCGACCGTGGAGGGCAGGCTGGTCGAGCCCGATTACCCCGGGGCCTTCGCGCAGCTGGCGGCGCGCAACCGGAAGCGGGCGCTCACGGTGCTCTTTACCGACGTGATCGACCGCACGGCCAGCGACGCGCTGATCGCCCAGTCGGCCACGCTCAGGCCGCGTCACCTCCCGCTCGCCGTCACCTTGCGCAACCCGGAGCTCGAGGCGCTGGCGGTGCGGGTGCCGGCGACCGCGTCCGAGGCGTATGAACGTGCCGCGGCGGAGGAACTCCTCACCGCGCGCGCGGAGGCGCTGGCGCAGATGCGGGGGCGGGGCGTGCTGGTGCTCGACGTGCCGCCGGACGGCGCCGCCAAGGCGGTGGTCGAGCAGTACACCCGGCTCAAGCGGCGGGGCATGCTCTGACCGTCGTGCCGCCCCGCGCGCCGGTCACCGCCCCTTGATCACCGTCGCGCAGCCTGCAGGAACGCCACCAGGTCCCTCGTCCGCTCGAACACCCTGACCTCCGGGTCCTGCAGCGCGCGCTCGCGGGGTTCGAGCATCAGGTCGAGGTGCGGGCGGCGGCCGTTGGCCACCTGCAGCGCGCGCGGCGGGGCCCCGACCCGGACCCGCAATTCCTCGAGCTCGGCCAGGTCGTCGGTATCGCTCACCACGTGGGACCATCCCGGCGCGAGCGCGTTCTCCCGGTCCATCAGCAGCACCCCGACCTCCGCGCCTGCCCGCCCGTCATTCCACCACCCACACCGCGGTGACGCTCCCGAATTCGTCCGCCTCCGCCGCCACGCCGGCGGGGGCGCCCCACGGGCCGCCGTCCACCCGGACGTTGAAGCGGTGGATGCCCGGGGCCAGGCGGAACGTGGCGATCCACCGGCCACCGCCATCGGGCGTGAGCCGGATCGGGCGCCAATCGGTGAAGTCGCCCTCCACCTCGACGCTGGCGGCGTCGGGGGCGCGGATCATCAGGGTCCCCGTCTCGCCATCGGTGCGGAGCTCGCCGCTCGCGCCGACCCGCGGAAGCTTGGCGCCCGCGAGCGAAAGGGACGTCGCGGGCGGGCGCGCCAACCGTCCGGCGTCGAGGCCGAACCGAAGTCCGAGCGTCAGGTAGCGGCCGGCGGGCAGGCCCTGGGTCGCGTCGGCGAGGTAGCTCCCGCCGCCGAGCACGATCGACGTGGTGCGTCCGACCGGGATCGCCGCGCTGGCGGCGAACGCCGCGTCGGCGCTGCCGCC
>CAMLHU010000155.1 GCA_946479825.1 uncultured Gemmatimonadota bacterium | reverse complement strand
TGTCGACCACGCCGCGGTCGGCGGCCTTGCGGAACCACTCGGCCGCGGCCTCCATCCCCCCCCGCGCCTTCTCGGCGAGCCCCAGCTGGATCAGCGCCGGCACGTCGCGCGGCGCGCGCGCGATCAGCGCCTCGAACTCGTGGATGGCCTCGGCGTGCTGGCCCAGGGCCGCGAAGATCCGGCCCAGCTCCCAGCGGGCGTCGCGGTCGTCGGGCTGGCGCCGGAGCTGCTCGCGCAGCTCGGCCACCCGGCGGTCGTAGTAGCCGGTGTTCTGGTAGGCGATCGCGAGGTTGGCCTGCGCGACCCCCATCTTGGGGTCGAGCTCGAGCGCGCGCTCGAACGCCGCGATCGCCTCGGGCACGAGCCCCTTCTGGTAATACAAAACGCCGAGGTTGTTGTGGGCCCCGGCGTCCGAGGGGTCGATCCGTCGGGCGAACGAGCGCAGGACCGCGAGGTCACGTTCCGACGGCGCGGGTCCGGTCATCGGGTCAGGTCAGGCGGATCGCGTCGAAGATGGCCCGCAGCGACGCCAGGTCGGGGAGGAGGAGGAAATGACCCTTGAGCTGGATCGGCGAGTCCAGGAAGTTGAACTCGGTCTCGACGCAGAACACGTAGTCGCGGTCGTGGCCGAAGTTGAGGTAGGCGGTGGTGAGCACGGCGCCGGCCAGGTCCACCACCAGGCTCGGCACCGACGGGAGCAGCATCATCCCCATGAAGTCGCTGAGCGCGGTCATGTAGGCGCTCGAGAGGATGTTGCCCGCCTCCTTGATGCCCGACTGCTCCATCGCGCCGAAGTCGGTGGTGGTGCCGGGGGCGCGGCGGAGGAGGGTGTCGCACAGGATGCGGGCCGAGGGCACCGGGAAGATGACCAGCGTGCGGCCGGTCAGGTCGCCCAGCATGTGCATCATCACCGCGGCGATCGGGTCGTCGGGCGACCCCAGCAGCTCGGCCACCTCTTCCAGCCGCAGGACGTTGACCCGCGGCACGCTGATCATGATGCGGCTGTTGGTCATCTGCCCCAGCGCCGTCGCCGCGTGGCCCGCGCCGATGTTGGCCACTTCGCGGAGCGCGTCGAGCTGCAGGGCCTGGAGGTCGCGCACGTCGTCCATAGGGTTCCTCACACCAGCGCGGCGGCGTCGAGGATCAACGCCGGCACGCCATCGCCGAGTATCGCGGCGCCGCTGAACACCGGGAGCGTACCCCGGGGCGCCTCGAAAGGTTCGACCACGATCTCCTGCTGCCCCACCAGTCCGTCCACCAGCACCGCCGCCCGCCGCTCGCCCACCTCGAGGATGATCCCCGGCCGCCGGGCCGGCGGGGCGCCGTCCCCCGCCGCCAGCAGCTGCCGGAGGTCGCGGGTCGGGATCACCCGGTCGCGCACCACCAGCGCGTCACGGGTCCGCGAGGCCTCGAGCGACTGGTCGGTGACCTCGACGGTCTCGGCCACGTGGGTGAGCGGCAGCGCGTAGCGCTCCGTCCCCACCTTCGCGAGCAGCACCCGCACCACCGCGAGCGTCATCGGCAGGCGGAGCGTGAACGCCGTCCCCTGCCCCTGCACCGACTGCACCTCGACCGCGCCGCCCAGCTGCCGGATCCGCGACACCA
The DNA here is from genome assembly GCA_946479825.1 of uncultured Gemmatimonadota bacterium. The sequence continues at coordinate 4,006 of CAMLHU010000155.1, read as the reverse complement.
CCACGTCGATCCCGACGCCGCGCCCCGACACGTCGGTGACTTCCTTGGCGGTGCTGAAGCCCGGCCGCGCGAGCACCTTGAGCAGGAGGTCGTCCGTGAGCTGGTCCACCGAGCCCTCGACCACCCCCTCGCGCTTGGCCTTGGCGAGCAGCGCCGCGCGGTCCACCCCGCGGCCGTCGTCGCTCACCCGGATGGCGACGCTGTTGCGCGCCTGCGAGGCCTGCAGCAGCACCCGCCCCTCGGCCGGCTTTCCCGCCTTCTTCCGCTCCGCCGGCGACTCGATGCCGTGGTCGATCGAGTTCCGGATCAGGTGGAGCAGCGGATCGCCGATCTCGTCGAGGATCGCGCGGTCGAGCTCGATCCCTTCGCCCTCGACCTCGAACCGCACCCGCTTGTTGAGCTGCCGGGCCAGGTCGCGCACCAGGCGGGGGAAGCGGTCGAAGGTCTGCCACACCGGCGTCATCCGCGCCTGGATGATCTCGGTCTGCATCTCGCCCACCAGCCGCCCGACCCGGGTCGCGAGCGCCTCGACCTCGGGCATCCCCCGCCCCGCCACCAGCTCCTGCAGCCGTCCGCGCGCCACCGCGAGTTCGCCGATCTGATTCATCAGCGCGTCGAGCCGCCGCAGGTCCACCCGGATGTGCCGCGCGCGCCCCTGCTCCCGCTCGGCCGCCTGCTCGCTCACCGCGGTCGGCGCCGAGACCTCCACCGACCCGATCTCGCCCGCGGCCCGGAGCGCCGCCTCGATCTCGGCGTCGGTCGAGGGGGAATCGAGCCGGAAGACGAACTCGCCGGCGAACCCCTCCTGCTCGAACTGCGCCGCCGGCGGCTGCACCCCGCTCACCGTGCCGAGCGCCTCGGCCCGCTTGAGCGCCAGCACCGCGCGCACCCCGGGCATCGCCGACCCCGCCGCGACCTTGACCCGCACCACCCGTCCCGTGCCCGGCACCGGCGCCGCCACCGAGAGCCGGGTGGGGGCCTCGGGCGCCGCGGTCGCCGCCGACTCACGCCCCGGCCTGGCCGCCCCGGCCCCCGCCGCCGCCTCGAGCGCCGTGCCGAGCTCGCCGAACTCGAGCTGACCGTCGCGTCCCGCCGCCGCCGGTTCGAGCCCGGCCTCGAGCCCGTCCACCGTGCGGAACAGCAGGTCCACCATTGCGCCGTCGGCCTGGACCCGGCCGCCGCGCACCGCATCGAGCAGGTCCTCGGCCCGGTGGGCCAGCTCCGCCAGCCGGGCGAACCCCATCGTCGCCGCCATCCCCTTGAGCGTGTGGATGGAGCGGAACAGCCCGGCCACCGCGCCCGTCGCCGCCGGGTCGCGTTCCCACTCGAGGAGGAGCTGGTTGCAGCTGCTGAGGTGTTCGCGGCTCTCCGCGAGGAACAGGGCGGTGTACTTCGAGGCGTCCATGCCGCTAGCCGAGGACGCGCTGAACGGCCTCGAGCACCCGGGACGGCTGGAACGGCTTGACGACGAAGTCCTTGGCGCCGGCCTGGATGGCCTCGACCACCAGCGCCTGCTGCCCCATCGCGCTGCACATCAGGATCTTCGCGTCGGGGTCGGTCTTGCAGATCTCGCGCACGGCGTCGATCCCGCCCAGGTCCGGCATCACGATGTCCATCGTGACGAGGTCCGGCTTGAGCTGGAAGTATTTCTCGACCGCCTGCCGGCCGGTCTCGGCCTCGCCGACGACCTCGAACCCGGCCTGGGTCAGGATGTCGCTGATCATCGTCCGCATGAAGATGGCGTCGTCGCAGACGAGCACGGTGTGGCTCACTGACCCTCCTCCCGACCGTTGGGACCTGCGGCGCCAGGACGGCGCGGCGTGAATGCTGGGATACTGACGAAGCGGGGCGGCTCAGCCGCCCATCACCGGCGCGAGCAGCGCGTCGGTGTCGAGGACCACGAACAGCCGGTCGTCGCGGCGGCCCACCGCCCGCACCAGGCGGGGATCGAGCCCCGGCAGGGCCTCGCGGTCCTGCAGCTCGGCGGCGGGGAGGGCCACGAGGTCGAGCACCCGGTCCACCGCGAGCCCGACGGTGCGCCCACCGGTCTCGAGCACGATGACCGACTGCGCGGCGCCTGCGCTGGGCCGATCGAGCAGCCGCTGGCCGTCCACCACCGTGAGCAGGCCGCCGCGCACGTTGACCAGCCCCTGCACCGCCGCCCCCGCCCCGGGGATCCGGGTGGCCGCCTCGACCGGCACGATCTCTCGGGCCGCCTCGACCGGCACGGCGCAGGTGAGGTCGCCGACCTGAAAGATCAGGAGCCGGACCGGGGTCAGATCAGCCATTTTCCTTGAAGAAGCCAAGATACCGAAGACTAAGCGGATCAGCAACTTCCGGCGTCGGCTCCCCCCCGCCCTCGCCGGCCGCCAGCGCGAGCGCCCGGCGCAGGTCTTCGGGCCACTCCGAGCGGAACTCGAGCGGGGCGCCGGTCACCGGGTGGCGGAAGGCCAGCACCGCCGCGTGGAGCGCCTGGCGCGGGGTGGCGCGTTCGATGGCCTCGGCCCGGATCCGCCCCGCCCCGCCGATCCGCCGGCTCCCCCCGGCCCCGTACACCGGGTCGCCCACGACAGGATGCCCCACGTGGGCCAGGTGCACCCGGATCTGGTGGGTGCGGCCGGTGTGGAGCACCAGCCGCAGCAGGTCGGTGTCGGCAAAGCGTGCCACCACCCAGGCGTCGGTCCGCGCGGCGCGGCCCCCCTCGACCACCGCCATGCGGGTCCGGTCCTTGGGATGCCGCGCGAGCGGCGCCTCGATGACCGTCGGCACCTGGTCGAGGTGCCCCCACGCGAGCGCGGCGTACTGGCGCGAGATCCGCCGGGCGGCGAGCGCCGCGCCGAGCCGGCGGTGGGCCAGGTCGGTCTTGGCGATCACCATCAGCCCCGAGGTGTCGCGGTCGAGCCGGTGCACGATGCCGGGCCGCCCGGCCGCCCCCCCCGAGAGCGTGGTGCCGCGGGCCACCAGCGCGTTCACCAGCGTGTCGTCCCAGTGGCCTGGGGCGGGATGCACCACCAGGCCGGCCGGCTTGTCGATGACGGCGAGGTGCTCGTCCTCGAACACGACGGTGAGCGGGATCTGCGCCGGCCGGAGCGTGCGCGGCGGCTCGGACTCGGGGAACGCGACCTCGACCGCGTCGCCCCGCTGCAGGAGGCGCGAGGCGCGGGCCGCGGCGCCGTTCACGGTCACCGCCCCCTGGGCCACGAGCCGCGCGGCCTGGGTGCGCGAGAGCGAGAGCTGGTCGGCGAGGAATCGGTCGAGCCGGTCGGTGGCCTCGGCCGAGACGCTGAAGCGACGGTGGTCGGGCACGGCGCTCAGGGCACCGTGGCGGATCCCGGGGATCCTTCGACCTCGACCTCGACCGCACGCTGGTCCTCGCGCCAGAGGCTCCAGGCGAGGGCGATGGCGCCGAGGGTCACGCCGACGTCGGCCACGTTGAAGGTGGGCCATCGGCGCGGGCCGATGCCGACGTCGAGGAAGTCCACCACGCCCTGCGGATTGCGGAGCCGGTCGACCAGGTTGCCGGCGGCGCCCCCCGCCACCAGGCCCGCGGCCAGCTGGCGGAGCCGGTCCGCGGGGTCGGCCCGGCGGGCCAGGCGCACCAGCAGCACGATGGCGCCGACCGCCACGGCCAGGAACACCCAACGGCTCCAGGGGCCCACGCTCATCCCGAACGCGGCCCCCGGATTGAACACCAGGCGGAGCTGGACCCAGTCGCCCACCACCGGGACCCCGGCGGAGCCGGCGAGGAGGGTCTGCGCCGCGAGCTTGCTCGCGAGGTCGGCCGCCAGCACGGTGGCCACCACCCCGGCGAAGAGGCGGCGGTCACCGCCGCTTGGCATCCTCTTCCTTCTCCTTGCAGTTGATGCAGAGCCGGGCGTGCGGCAGGGCGTCGAGCCGCTCGAACTGGATCTCGGTGCCGCAGGTCTCGCAGTGGCCGAACTTCTCGGGGTTGCTGTAGAGCCGGCGCAGCGCCTGGTTCACGTGCCAGAGGTAGCGCCCTTCCTTC
>CAMLHU010000154.1 GCA_946479825.1 uncultured Gemmatimonadota bacterium | reverse complement strand
AGCGACGTTCCCCTTCGATTCAAGCCCGCATACCTTCGGAAGGTCCCGCTCGGGCCAAGTTCAATGACCTGCGCCCGTAAACATTCCCGGCCCCGTTGTCGTAGAGTCTCAGGCACCGCTCCTCCTTCGCCTCAGACCGGATCTTTGATGTCCGCTCCTCGTATCATCGCCGCGGTCGCAGCCACCGCCCTCGCGTTCTGCGCCCGAACGGCCTCCGCCCAGTCCATATCAGGCACGGTCCGGGGCCAGGCCCGCCCGGTGGTCGGCGCCTCGGTCCGCCTGGTCGAGGTCGACCGCGAGGCCCGGACCGGCGCCGAGGGCGAATTCCGCTTTCGCGATCTCCCCCGCGGCACCTACCACCTCGTCGTTCGCGCGGCCGGCTTCGCGCTGGCCCAGGACTCGGTCGAGCTGGCCGGCGATACGGCCTCGGTCGCCATCTCGCTTACCCCCGCCGCGATCCAGGTCCGCGACCTCGTCGTCTCGGCGGCGCCGAGTCCGCGCCTGAGCGATCAGGTGTACCAGTCCGCCTCCTCCAAGACGGCGTCGGAACTGTCGGCGAGCCCCGGGTCGAGCCTTGCCGAGCAGCTCGCCGACCTCCCCGGCGTCGCGGTCCGGGGGAACGGCTCCGCCCCCTCGCGTCCCGTCATCCGCGGCCTTGGCGACAACGAGGTCCTGGTCCTCGAGAACGGGATGCGGGTCGGCGACCTTGCCACCTACGATCCGGCCCACGCCACGCCCATCGAGGCGCTTGGCGTCTCCCAGGTGGATGTGGTCCGCGGCCCCGCGGCCATCCTCTACGGCCCGAACACCATCGGTGGCCTCGTCAACGTCATCACCGACGTGGTCCCCACCGTCGCGGATCGTCCGATCTCCGGCTCCGCTACGGCGCAGTGGAACACCGTCGCCGACCAGTATGCCGGCGCCATCGACGCGGTGTATTCGACGGCGCACGACGCCTTCCGGATCTCGGGCGCGGGACTGCACGGCGACGATATCCGGATCCCGGCCGGGACCTATACCGATCCCGGCACCGGCGCCACCTTCCGGCTCGATCGGATGCCGCAGACTTTCGCGCGCAGCGACGAACTCGGCGCGGGGTACGCCTGGCAGGGCGAGCGCGGCACGGTCGGGATCGGTGCCAAGCACTTCGAGATGAACTACGGGATCCCGGGCACGCCGCCGAATCCCGATTGGATGACGACTCCGCCCACGACGTCGCGGATCGACCAGAGCCGGGACCTGGTGGAGCTGCGCGGGATGCTCCGGCTTTCCGGGGCGTTCGCCGACCAGTTCCGGCTGCACGCGAGCTACAACGACTACACCCACGCCGAGTACCCGACGGCGCAGGATTCGACCGGGGTGTCCGACCCGGAGGCGAACCACTTCCATAAGCGGACGTTCAACGCCGTGCTGCAGCTGCGCCAGCGCCAGGTCGGGAAGCTCTCGGGGACCGTCGGCCTCTGGTCGAACGTCGAAGACCTCACGATCGGCGGCGACCAGCCCCTTGGGCCGAACTCGACGAGCCTCGGACTCGCGGGCTTCGCCTACGAGGAATACGCCGCGACTCCGGCGACCAGCCTCCAGGGAGGCCTGCGGTACGACTACGACAGGATCCAGACCCATCCCGATCCGTCGTCCCCCGACTCGACCTTCCGCACCCTCGACGAGTCTCGGCTGTCCAACGCGGTCACCGCCTCGGTCGGCCTGATTCACAGGCTCGCGCCGGGCCTCACGCTCTCGGTGAACGTGGCTCGCTCCTTCCGGGCGCCGACGGTGCAGGAGCTGTTCGCCGACGGGCTCGATGCCGCGAGCGGGACCTACACCGTTGGGACCGCGGATCTGGCCCCGGAACACGGCGACGGCGTTGAGGCGTCGCTCAAGGGAGAGTACCGGGGAGTGGCGTTCGAGGTCTCCCCGTACCTGAACACGATCGACCACTACATCTTCGGCTTCCTGCGGGGCGACACCGTCCAGGGCTTCCCGGTCCGCCAGTTCTCCTCCACCAGCGCCCGGCTCTGGGGCTTCGAGGCGGCGCTCACCGTCGCGCCGGCCACCCACCTGGCCCTGCGCGCCAGCGCCGACTACGTGAACGCCGAGGACACCAGGCTGCACCAGCCGCTGCCGTTCACCCCGCCGCTCCGCGGGCTGCTCCGGGCGACCTGGCAGGACGATCGGTGGTCGGCCTCGGTCGAGGAACGCCTGGCCGCGAGCCAGCCCCGCCTGGGAGACGGCGACACTCCGACCGACGGCTACGCCGTGACGGACATCGGGGCGGCCATCCGGCTCTTCGACGCCCGCATCGTCCACGCCATCAGCGTCCGCGTGGACAACCTGTTCAACACCGTGTATCGCGATAACCTGTCGGTGGTGAAGGATTTCATCCCCCAGCCGGGCCGTGGCGTGCGGGTCGGCTACCGCGTGGAGTTCTGACCGTGCGCAACGCCTTCTATGCCGCTGCGGCGGCCGTCCTTCTGGCCCTGCCCGTGGTCGGTCCGCCGACCTATCCCGTCGGCCGGATCCGCACGCCGCTGGGCGAGATCCTGTTCTATCTGTACCCCGGGACGCCGCACCACCGTGACAGCTTCATCAAGCTGGCCGGGGAGCACTACTGGGATTCGCTCACCTTCAACCGTGTCATCAAGAACTTCGTCGCCCAGGGCGGGTGCCCCGACACGCCGGCGGGCTTCGGCGGGTCACCGTACCTGCTGGCGCCGGAATTCAGCGATTCGCTGCGCCACGTGTACGGCGCCGTCGGCGCCGGGCGCGACGACAACCCGCAGAAGCTCTCGGCCGGGTGTCAGTTCTACATCGTCGCCAACAAGCAGGGCCTCCCGCGACTCGACGGCAACTACACCGTCTTCGGGCAGGTCTTCAAGGGAATGGACGTGGTCGAGAAGATCGTCTCCGTGCCCAAGGACTCGACCGACAAGCCCTACACTCCGATCACGCTCAAGGTGGATGTGGTGCGGATGACGAAGGGGGAATTGGCGGGGTTCGGGGTGATGGTGAGGTAGGGAGGAGAGGAGGCGACGAAGCGACGGGAGACGGGAGCGATGAGACGGGACGGGCGGTGGGCGGCATCGGGGAGATGGTCGGCACGCCATGATCTTTGGCCCCAATACCAACGACCAATGACCAAGGACGCTCTCCCCCTCTCCGCGTACGTGGAGAGGGGGCCGGGGGGTGAGGAGAAGCGCACGGAGAGGGGGCCGGACCGCTTGCCGCTTCTGAGCAACCGCAATTTTCGGGTCGCCTCCGCCAATCCCTGATCCTACACTTCCCGAGCCCTGAACTCTGTCCTGCTCGGGAGGCACCCAAGCCGTGCGTCCGTCGCCCTGCGTTCTTCGGATGTCCGCCGCCGTCCTGGCTGTCCTCGCCGCACCCTACGCGGTGGCGGCGCAGGCCACGACCAACACCCCGCACGGCTTCATCGCCTCCCGCTACGACACCCACACCTCGAGCAACATCTACGTCGGCTACACCCTCGGCGGAGTGACGCCGATGGTCGCCCTGGTCCAGAACCCGCGGACCAGCTACCGGGAATCGATCCTGGGTGTGGCGCACTTCGGGTCGCTGAGCCCGCACGTCGGCCTGACCTACGCAGTCGCCGCCGCGCACGTGACCGACACCGATCGCTCCTGGTACGGTCAGCTTTACCTGCTCCCGTCCGTCACCGCCGGCCGGTTCGAATCCTCCGGGACGCTTGAGCTCTATGTGCCTCTCGACTCAAAGGGCGTCGAGCAGTGGGCCATCAATCCGGGGAACGTCTTCATCCGGGTCGCGCCGAAGTTCAAGGTGGGCGGCGTGACCGTGCTCTCGACCCAGCGAGGCGCACCATACTCGCTGGGCGTGGGCCCGAGCGCGCAGGTGCGGCTCCCCAAGGGGTCGCTCACGCTGGACTGGGTGCTCGACGCCACGCGATGGAACAGCGAAGTGCGGGTCAGCTTCTTCTCGATGTACTAGGGGAGAGGGGACGAGAAGAGGAAGAGAGGAGAGGAGAGGAGGAGAAGAGGATGGCGGACCCACGACCCGCGAGTGGCGACCGTTGCATCTTCGGCCTTTCTTCGGTATCCTTCGACGCCTCCTAACTTGTACGCCTGGGACGCCGAATGACCCGTGAGACCGTGCTGGCTCGCACCGCGACGCTCCAATTGAGCCGACACGTGCACCCCGCCGACGAGGTGCACGTGGACCCGCCCGCAGAGGTCGGCCGGCGGTGGTCGCTCTGCCTGGTCGAGGAGTACGGCTTCGAGGTCCAGAGCGGCGGCCGCGAATGGCCGCTCGGCGAAGGCGCGGCCTTCCTCTGCCGCCCCGGCGTGGTGTACCGCTGTACCCATCGGCATCACGGGCCGCGCGATGTCTGTCTCAGCTTGGCGCTGTCCCCCACCGCCGTCGAATCCCTGCTCTCCATCGGCCTGCGTCTCGACCGGGCCCCGCTTGGCGTGCCGGCCTCCAACCGATTGCGCTATCTCCGGCATCGACTCGATCGGTGGCACGCCCGGGGCGCGGAGCAGATCGCGGGCGAGGCGCTGGCGGGAGAGCTCGTCACAGCGGCGCTGGCGCCCGCCGGGGTCAAGGCGCCCGCGTATCGCACCGCCCAGGTCCGCACCTACGCGGAGCGGGTGGACGCGGCCCGCCACCGGCTCGAGACCCGCTACGCGGAGCGGCACTCATTGGCCGACCTCGCGAGCGAGGCGGGGCTCAGCCTGTACCACTTTGCGCGGATCTTCAGGGACCTCGTCGGCGTTCCCCCGCACCGCTACCTGCTCAAGGTGCGGTTGGCGAGGGCCGCAGCGCTGCTCCGTGAAGGCGTGCCGGTGAGCCACTCCTGTTTCCGGGTGGGGTTCGACACCCTCGGGCACTTCGCCGAAGCATTCCGGCGCGAGTTCGGCGTGGCGCCAAGCGAGTGGGCTCGGCGCCCGATCTCGGCAAAACACCGGTTCTTGTGCAATTAGATCGCCACCATACCTATCCTCGAATAGCGGATAGCGAGCCCTCTATGACCCTCCTTCTCTCCACCTACGACCAGGCCTTTACCGGCCGGGCGTGGCACGGTACGCCCCTGTGGGGCACTCTGCGCGGGCTCACGGCTAAGGACGCGCTCAGGCGCCCGGCACGGGGGCGGCACAACGTGTGGGAGCTGGTGCTGCACTGCGCGTACTGGAAGTTCGTGGTGCGTCGGCGGATCACGGAGGACGAGTCGCTCGAGTTCCCGCGGGAGGGGGAGAACTTCCCTGCGCTCCCGGAGTCGCCGGGCGAGTCGGCGTGGCGGCGCGACAAGGCGCTCCTCAAGCGCGAGCACGAGCTGCTCCGCGCGGTGATCGTGCGGCTCCGGCCGGCGGACCTTCGGCGGCGGATCGGCAAGTCGCGGTGGACCGTGGAGGAAACAATTGTGGGTATCGCGTCGCACGATCTGTATCACGCGGGGCAGGTGCAGCTGGTGCGGCGGTTGGTAGGGAGAGGCGCGTAGGCGCGTAGGCGCGTAGGGCGCGTGGGGCGCATCGGCGCACGGGCTCCCCCGTTCACCCTTCACTTTTCACCGTTCACCGACTCCCCCCCCCCCCCCACCCAACCCCCCCCCCGCCCCCCCCGAATAAGGAAGTGCGGGTGGGCCCGTTAACCCCAGCCG
>CAMLHU010000153.1 GCA_946479825.1 uncultured Gemmatimonadota bacterium | reverse complement strand
CCGGCTCGGCGATGATCTTCATGATGATCTGCTGCGCCGAGCCGCCCAGGTGCGGGGGCTGGCCGGTCAGCATCTCGTAGAGCACGCTGCCGAGGGAGTAGATGTCGCTCCGCCCGGTGAGCTCCTTCTCGGCCGTGGCCTGCTCGGGGCTCATATAGTGCGGCGTGCCGAGCGACATCCCCGTCTCGGTCATCCGGCCGCCGGCGGCGGCCGAGAGCGCCAGCGCGATCCCGAAGTCGGCCACGACCGGCCGGCCGTCGTGGAGCAGGATGTTCTCGGGCTTGATGTCGCGGTGGATCACGCCGTGGCGGTGGGCGTAGTCGAGCGCGTCGGCGACCTCGGTGGTGATCCGCACCGCATCGTCGATGGCGAGCTGGGTCTCGCGGTTGAGCTTGTCGCGGAGCGTCTCGCCTTCGATGTACGGCATCACGTAGAAGAGGAAGCCGTCCGCGGTGCCGCTGTCGAACAGCGGCAGGATGTGCGGGTGCTGCAGCGCCGCGGTGGTCCGGATCTCCACCACGAACCGCTCGGCGCCGATGACGGCGGCGAGCTCGGGGCGCAGGACCTTGAGGGCGACCTTGCGATCGTGCTTGAGGTCGTGGGCCAGGTACACGGTGGCCATGCCGCCCGCGCCGAGTTCGCGTTCGAGGCGGTAGCGGTCGGACAGGGCGGCGGCGAGACGCTCGAGGGGAGGGGTCACGCCCGGAAAGATGCGGCCCGCCGGCCGGTTCCGCGAGGGCGGGATCTCCGGGCGGTCCGCTTGCCATCCGGGCGGGGGTCGCCCAACCTACCCCCCATGAGACCCGCACTCCTTGCCATCGTCGCAGCCTTCCTGTCCACCTCCGCCGCGGCCCAGGGCGTCGTGCCGCCGCCGGACGCACCCGCCGCGGTCGAGGCGCGCGACTCTGTGCTCGTGCTGCGCTACCGCGGCGCGGTCCTCTTCGCCGGCACGGTGACCGGCGGTCCGGCGGACTTCCGCGAGCGCACCGACACGACCGACGGCCGGGTGACCCAGGTCCTCAAGTGGACGGCGGCGGGGGATGGCCGGGTCACCATCACCGGCGTCGTTCACGGTTCCGCCGAGGCGTTCGCGGCGGAGGCGGAGCCGCATCACGACGCCTTGCCGGTGGTGCGCCACGCGGTGGGCGCGGTGGCCGATCGGCTAAACCGGGCCTTCTACGACCGGCGGTGGGACTGGGTGCTCTCGGTGGACGCGCCGGCGCGCGCGGAACTGCTCCCGACGGCCGCCGGCGACAGCGGGGTCACCTATCGCCTGACGGCGACGGGGGGCGAGGTGGCGCTCCGGTTCCGGCCGAGGTTCTACCAGCGGCACCGGGGGCTCGCGGAGTTCCGGCCCTGGGAGTACCGGCCCTGGCAGGGGTCGGTCGCGGGGTGGTCGTCGTGGTATGCGTACTTCGACCGGGTGTCCGAGGCCGACATCCACGCCGTCGCCGACGTGATGGGCCAGGCGCTCCGTCCGTTCGGGTATCGCTACCTCCAGATCGACGACGGGTATGAGCAGCTTCCCATCGGCCTCCCCGACCACTGGCTCCGTCCCAACGCCAAGTTCCCGGGCGGGCTCGACTCGCTGGCGCGCTACATCCGCGGCCGCGGGCTCGAGCCCGCCATCTGGACCAACGTGAGCTTCGCCGACAGCGCAGCGGCCGCGGCGCACCCCGGCTGGTTCGTGCCCGGGCCCGACGGCCGCCCGGCAGAGGGGAACTGGATCGGCTACGTGATGGACGGGAGCTCGACCGCCGCGATGGACACGCTGGTCACGCCTGTCTACCGCTCACTCCGGGCGATGGGGTGGGACTACTTCAAGCTCGACGCGCTCCGGCACCTCCGCTACGAGGGGTACAACAGCCACTCGGCGTACTTCGCGGCGAAGGGCCTCGATCGCGAGCAGGTGTACCGGAGCGTCGTGGCGCGGGTGCGCGCGGCGATCGGCCCGGACGCCTACCTGCTGGCGTGCTGGGGCATCCGACCGGAGCTCATCGGCCTGGTGGACGCGGTGCGGGTGGGCGACGACGGCTTCGGCTACGGGTCGTTCGCGGAGTACAACTCGTTCAACAACGTCGTCTGGCGCAACGACCCCGACCACATCGAGCTCCATCGCGCCGACGGCTACCGGGCCGCCACGGTCACCTCGCTCACCGGTTCGGTGCTGATGCTCACCGACCGGCCTGAGGTGTACCGCACCGACCGGGTGGAAGCGGCCCGGCGGACGGCGCCGGTGCTCCTGACCCATCCCGGGCAGCTCTACGACGTGGACCCGTCGCGCTCGTCGCTCATCGGTCAGGCGGCCACCCAGCTGAGCGGCTCGGGACCGCGCCCGTTCGACGCCGACCAGCGTGAGGTGGTGGGGCTCTACCAGCTCGACATCGCGCGCCCGTTCGAGCAGTGGACGGTGTTGGCGCGCACGCACGACGATCCCGCGGCGATCCCGCTCGCCGAGCTCGGCCTCGCGCCGGGGGTCGACTACCTCGCCTTCGACTTCTGGGGGCGGAAGTCGCTGGGCGTGGTCCGCGACACGCTGCGGGGCGGGCCGATCGACCCGCGGTTCGAGGTGCAGGTGGTGTGCCTTCGGCGGCGGGTGGACCACCCGCAGCTCCTGGCCACCGGCCGTCACGTGACCTGCGGCGGCCCCGACCTCCGGGACGTGGCGTGGGCGGACGGCACGTTGCGCGGCGAAAGCGAGCTGGTGGCGGGAGACCCGTACGACATCTACCTGTCGGAGCCGGCGGGGTACCGCTTCGCCGGATTCGACGCCGCTGATGTGCGGGTGGTCGGCGCTCGGCGCGTGGGTGCGATGCGGGTCGTGCGGCTGGAGAGTGCGGCGGGCGGGGTGGTGCGGTGGGCCGCGCGGTATGACCGCGTCCGGGCGGCCCGTTAGTTCCCTTCGCGGCTCCGGAGTTCGCCGAGCCGCTTCCTCACCTCGTTCACCGCCGGCTGCAGGTCGGCGTCGGCATGGCTCCACTGGTCCACGAAGGCGGCGTACTGGGCGATGGCGGCCTTCCGGTCGCCCTTGAGTTCGTAGAGCTCGCCCAAGCGCTTGCGGACCGCGGCCAGGTCTTCGTGGTCACGCCGGATGCCGAGCGGGAGGGCCAGGTAGCGCTGGTACTCCGCGAGGGCGGAGTCGGGCTGGCCGGCGGCGTCATAGGCCCGGGCCAGGTCGAAGGCCATGCAGCCGTCGCACCGTACGGCGCCGGTGCCGTTGAGCGGGTTCTCGGTCCGGAACTCCGCGAGCGCGTCCTGGGGCTTCCCTTCGGCCAGGGCGATCTCGCCCCGGACCGTGGCCAGGTCGGGCTGGGTCGGCTTGGCGCGGAAGCCGCCCGGGTCGTCCTGCTCGTAGCGCGCCAGCATCTGGCGGGCGCGATCGGGCCGGCCGGCCCGGGCGTACAGGATCGCCACCGGGATGTAGGCGCGGTCGGCGGGGCGGAGCGCGGCCCAGGCCGGCCCCGCGACGATGCCGTCGAGCAGCCGCACGCCGTCGGCCGGGCGGCCGCGGAAGCGGATGTCGGCGTCGGCCTCGTCCAAGCCGTCCGGGTAGGGGACCGCCCCGGTCTGGCGCAGGATCCGGTTGATCTGCTGGCCCAGGGTCACGGTGCGCTCAAGCTGGCCGCGGATGGCCGAGAGCCGGCCCAGGGCGTCGAGTGCGCCGACCTGCGTGTTGGATTGAGGGGAGCGGGAGAGCGCGGTGGCGATCGCCGCGGCGCTGTCCAGGCGGTCGTGCGAGAGTGCGATGAGGAACTGGGAATTGGCGACCTGCGGGTTCGCGGCCGCGTCGGGGCGGGCGCGCAGGAGCGAGTCCATGACGGCCGTCGCCGAGTCCAGGTGCCCCGTGACGACGAGGTTGGCGGCGAACACGCCCGCGTTCCGGGCGGTCGGTTCGATCCGGACCTGGCGCCGGGCGTAGGCGAGGGCGCTGTCGTTCTGTCCGCGGGCGCCGTAGAGCCGCATCAGCTCGTTGGTGGCGATGGTGTTGGTGCTGTCGATCGCCAGGGCGGCCTGGTACGCCGCCATCGCCTTGTCCAGGTCGGCGTTGGCGTGGTGCTGCTCGTAGTAGAAGCCCCGCACCAGGTACTTCTCCCGGTCAGGGAGCTTGTCGGCGTAGCGCATCGCGCGGTCGAGCGCGGAATCCACGGCGCTGGTGCTCGCGCTGCTGTTCTTGAGGGCCACCGCGAGCTTGCGCCACGCGAGCGCGAAGGTCGAGTCGATGGCGAGCGCCTGTCGCGAAAGCTGGACCGAGCGCGCAAAGTCCTGGTCCACGTCGTTGGCCTCGGCCGCCTCGCTGTAGAGCCGGAGCGCCTCGAGCGAACTGGTGGTGGCCTGCTGGAGCGGCACGGCGTTCTGCACCTGGCGGAGCGACTCGCCGATGCGGGCGCGGAGCTTCTTGGCGAGCCCGTCCACCACGGCGAGGAGTTCCTTGGGCCCGTCGGCGGTGCCCTGGTACGAGGCCAGCGAGGCGCCGTCGGCGCTGCTCGTCAGCTCGACGCTCACGGCGTAGCCGGTGCCGACCCGCGCAAGCCGGCCGCCCACCACCGCCGCCGCGCCGGCGCGGGTGGCCACTTCGCGGGCGATGCTCGGGTCGAGGGGCGTCTGCGGGCTCCGGCGCATCTGCTGGAGGATCGGCGCCACCTGGGCGGGGTCGAGCACCCGGATGGCGGTAGACTGCGAGAGCGCGGCCCGCACCGCCTCGCCCACGATCGGCGCGAGCGACGAATCCTCCGGCGCGGCGGTGAAGCTCGCCACCACGACCCGCGCGTTCTGCGCCAGCTTGCCGTTGGCGAGGAGCGAGCCCCACGGCCCGATGCCGAGGGAGCGCAGCGTCATGAAGCCGGTGACGACCACCACGAACCCGCCCATCGCGTACACGCCGCCGCGCGCGGTCCGGCGCCACGAGACGTGCGGGTGGGCCTTGAGCGCCAGGGTGGCGATGGTGCCGTGCGGCACCTGGGGCAGGGTGGTGCCGCCGGGGGTGCACGTCGGCGTGGCCGCGACGACCTTCCGCGCCACCCGCTTGACGTAGGCGGTGAAGAGCAGCGCCGGGAGGCCGAGCAGCATCACGCCGATCGTGCCGGGGACCACCCAGTCGGGGAGGCCGATGCCGACGACCGCGGCCTTGGCGAGGATCGTGGCGGCGCCGAGCGCCACGGCGTAGAGGCCGAGCGCCTTGGGGAGCATCCCGGGCGCGGTGAGCGCGGCGGCCTGGCCGGACGGCGTGCCGACGGCGTCGAGGTCGTGCAGCACCTCGACCGCGGTCTGGATCCGGTCGGCCGGGTCCTTGCGGAGCAGCCGGGTGACGAGGTCGGCCAACGCCGGCGGGCAGTCGGGGCGCTGGGTCGTGACCGGTTCCGGGGCCTCGCTCAGGTGGGCGGCGAGGATCTTCTGCGGGGTGCGCTCGGTGAACGGCGCGCGGCCGGTGATGAGCTCCTGCGCCAGGCAGCCGAGCGAGTAGAGATCCACCCGGTGGTCGAGGTTCGGGTCGCCGGCCACCTGTTCCGGGGCCATATACGCCGGGGTGCCGATGGCGGTGCCGAGCTGGGTGAGCGTCACCCGCTCGTCGGTGCCGCGCGAGGCGGTGAGGGCCTTGGCGATGCCGAAGTCGGTGACGACCGCCGTGCCGCCGGAGAGCAGCACGTTGTCGGGCTTGATGTCGCGATGGACCACGCCGC
>CAMLHU010000152.1 GCA_946479825.1 uncultured Gemmatimonadota bacterium | reverse complement strand
GGGCCATCGCCTCGGCGTGGCGGCCGGCGCTCACTTCCACCGCGCCGAAGGCGTCGAGGGTCCGGGCCATCTCCGCCGGGTCGCGCCCCGCCTCGAACGCGGCGGCGGCCTGTCGCAGCTGTTCGTACGCCCGCCCGAACTCCGCCTGGCGGCCCGCGAGCACCCCGAGTTCCCGCCGGATCGCCGGGACGGCGGCCGCCTCGCCGACGTTGCCCGCGAGGCCGAGCGCCCGGGTGAGCCACGCCTCGGCCCCGGGCCAGTCGCCCTGCGCCGTCGCGATGGCGCCGAGGCCGCGGCAGGCCGCCATCGCGCCGGCCTGGTCGAACTCGCCCTCGGCGAGGGCGAGCGCGCGCTGGAACGCTCGAGCCGCCTCGGCGTACTGCCCGAGCTGGCGTTCCAGCTGGCCGACCAGGAGCAGGCCTTCGACCTCCGGGCGTCGGGTCTGGAGCTGCCCGGCCACGCGCACCGCGACGCGCGCCCAGCCGAGCGCCTGCCGGGCCCGGTGCCAGTTCGCCTCGATGGCCGCCGCGCGCAGCAGCGCCTCCACCGTCGCGGGCCCGTCGCCGCTCACCTCCGCCTCGAGCACGCCTGCGTACGCCGCGTACAGCCGCGCGAGGTGGTCGGCCACCTGCTGGACCAGCCCGGGGATCCGCTGCGCGAGCTCGCCGGGGACGACCGCGCGCTTGCCGATGGTGAGGTCGCTCCCGGCGTCGCTCCAGGCCGGGCCGCCGTTGCCGGAGGCCGCGGAGAGCACCGCGTCCCGCAGAGGCCGCAGGAGGGCGAACTCCGGGAGCAGCGCCAGCGCCTGCTCGATCTTCACAGGCCGTACTCCCGGATCTTGCGCGTCAGCGTATTCCGGTGGATGCCGAGGATCTCGGCGGCGGACCCGATCTGGCCGCCGGTGTGCGCGAGCACGCGGGCGATGTGCCGGGCCTCGACCTCGGCCAGCGTGCCCAGCCCGCCCGGCATCCGGGTGAGCGCCTCCGGCGCCATTGCGCGGGGCTCTTCCGGGAGATGCTCGGACCGGAGGGTCGCGCCGTCCACCGCCAGCACCGCGCGTTCGATCACGTTCCGGAGTTCCCGCACGTTCCCGATCCACCGATGTTCGCGCAGCGTCTCGAGCGCACGATCGGAGATGCCGGTGATGGACTTGCCGAGGCGTTCGGCGAACAGGCGGGTGAAGTGGGCCACGAGGAGCAGCAGGTCGTCGCCGCGGTCGGCCAGGCGCGGCAGCAGGTCACGGGCCTCCGGATGGCCGAGCGGGCCGCCGCCGTTCACGAACGGGACCGAGATCAGGTAGTGCCCGAGGAACGGCGTCCGGACCCGGACGAGCGGGAGCAACCCTTCCCAGCGACCGGCGCCGTCACGCGCGATCCAGCCGGTCCAGCGATGACCGAGCGCGCCGCCGATCACGTCGCCCCAGCCCCACCAATGCGCGTACGACGCATCCGCCTGCGCCTCGGCGTAGGCGTCCCACTCGCGCCCATCGCCGTCGTAGCGCTCGGCGGTCAGCACAGGGTCGCCACCGTCTCGACCATCGTGGTGAACCGGAACTCGCCGAGCAGACGCTCGAGACGCCCCTCGGTGCGGCGCAGGCCGCCGTAGTGTCGCACGCGCGTGGCCCACGAGACGGGCAGACGCGGCTGGCCGGGGTCGAGTTCCCACGGATGGATATAGAAGGTGCCAGGAACGCCGCGCCGCTCGCAGGAGCGGAACGCCGCCCGGGTGAGCGCGTACGGCAGGAGCCGGAAGTAGCCCCCGCCCGCGGCCGGCACCATCCGCCCGAGGATGGAGAGCGTGGCGGGAGGCAGCTCGGCCAGGTGCCCGCCCCGGCGGGATACCCAATGGGGATCGCGCCGACCGTTCGGATACCCGTAGATGCCTCCCGGGCGCCAGACCGGGAAGAGGCTCGAGTCGTAGCGGTACCCTTCATCCACCAGCACGTCGAGGGCCCATTCCCGACCGGGGACGATCGAGAAGCTCGGCGCCCGGAACCCCGCGACCGCGCGGCCGGTCAGGTCCTCGAGCGCGCGTTTGGAGCGGCGGACGCTCTCCCGGAACTGCAGCGGCGAGAGCGAGGTCACGCGACGGTGGTCCCAGCCGTGCGACGCGACCTCGTGGCCCGCGTCGGCGATGGCGCGGACCAGGTCGGGGTGCCGCTCGGCGATCCAGCCGAGCACGAAGAACGTGCCGCGCACGTCGTGGCGGGCCAGCAGGTCGAGGAGCCGGTCCACCGATGGGCGCACCCGCGACCCGATCCGGCCCCAGTCGCTGCGCCGGACCACGCCCTCGAGCGCGGCGACCTGGAAGTACTCCTCGACGTCCACCGTGAAATGATGACCGAGCATGCGGGGCGCAAGCGCAACCGGCGTGCCCGGGCTGCGGGCGTCGCAGCGCTGCCACACCTCGCCTCACGCCGGCCCCGGGCGGGTGGCCCGTGCTATGCGCCCTGCGGGGCCCATGGCCACCCCGTCGCCCGACCTCCCCCGCCTGCATCGCCCGGTGCTCGTCACCGGGGCCGACCAGCACCAGGGTCTGGCCGTCATCCGCGGATTGGGGCTCGCCGGCGTCCCCGTCGTCGCGATGGGCCCTTCCGCCGACGCGCTCGGCTTCCATTCCCGATTCGCCACCTGGCACCGGCCCTACGCGTCGCCCTTCGCCGCGCCGGAGGAATTCATCGGGGACGTCCTCGACGCGGTGCGGGCCTACCGTCCCGCGGTGGTGATCCCGGTGGTGGAGTCCACGCTGGTGCTCCTCGACGAAGCGCGTCCGGCGCTCGATCCCCTGACCTGCCTGGCCGCCCCTCCCCCGGCCGTGCTCGGCCTCGCCCTCGACAAGGCGAGGACGCTGGCGCTGGCGGACACGGTGGGCGTACCTACGCCGCGCACCGTCCGCGGCAGCACCGCGGAGGAGCTGCTGGACCGCGCGGCGACGCTGCCCTTTCCGGTGGCCGTGAAACCGCGGGGCCAGCGGCATCACCGCGCGACGCGGCACGCCTTCCCCTTCAAGGCCCGCTACGCCGGCGACCTCGCCGCGCTCCGGGCGCTCCTCGGCGCCTATCGCGACGACGCCGGGGCGCTGCTGGTGCAGAGCTATGTGCCGGGGGTCGGGCGGTGCGTCAGCGCCGTCTGCCGGGACGGCGAGCCGATCGCGATGGTGGCGTACGCCCGGGAGCGGGAGTTCCCGTTGAGCGGCGGCGTCAGCGTGCTCCGGCGGACCATCCCGCTCGACCCCACCCTCGCCGGATACACGACGTCCCTGCTCCGCGCCCTGGGGTGGCACGGCGTCGCGATGGTGGAATTCAAGTACGACCCCCGCACGGCGGCGTACACGCTGATGGAAGTGAACGGACGATTCCAGGCCTCAACGGCGCTCGCGCTCGACGCGGGCGTCAACCTGCCCTACCTGGTCGCCGCGCTGCACGCCGGCTGGCCGGTCCTGGGGCCGTCGGCCGTCCCCACCATCGGCGTCAGCGAGCGGTGGCTGCGGGGGGACCTCCTGGCCCTGCGCGACGCGTTCCGCGCCGGGGCCGCCGCACGGCGGCTCGGTCCCCACCTGGTGCTGCCGCCGCGGATGACGGCACTGCGCGACTTCCTGGCAGGGTTCCGGCCCGGCGTCCACTACGACGAATTCAAGGCGTACGACCCCGCCCCAGGGTGGATCGAGCTCCGGGGCGTGTTGCGACTCGCGGCGGAATGGGGGCTGGGCTGGGTCGCGGACCGGGTGCGTCAGGTCCTCTCGGCGGCCGCGAGCATCGTGGCCAGCGCCCCGACGCACCGCTCGATCCGCGCATAGGCGGCGTCATACACGGCGTCGGGGCGCTCGATCGGATCCGGGATGGCCCGGGTCTCGATCGGCGCGGGATCGAAGTCGCCGAGGAGGACGACGTCGGCAGCCGGCACGCCGAAGTCGAAGATCGCCCGGCGCCGCTGGCCCGGGTCCATCACCACCCAGAGGTCGCCCCGGCGCCACGGGATGGTATGGACGGCGCGCGAACGATGCGCCGCGAGGGCGATCCCGCGCCGGGCGGCGGCCGCCACCGCCGCCGCCGGGGATTCGCGCCCCGCGGAGAGGAATCCGCCGGACACCACCTCGATCGGCCGGCCATCGAGCGTACCCCGCAGGACGGCTTCCGCGAACGGGCTCCGGCAGATGTTGCCGTGGCAGAGGATGACGACGCGCTGCACGCGCTCGCCGCCGGCCAGACGCGCGCCGAGTCGGGTCCGGCGCCGGGCGTGGAGGGCCCGATCCGGCAAGTGGCGGAGCCGGCGCAGCAGCGCCCGCACGGGGGCGGGTCTCGGGTCGGCGACCGGGCTGGTCATCGTTCCATCGGAGACATTGGCGGTGCGATGCGGTGCAAGTTCGTGACCGGGTTCAGCCCCGCGGCGGGGCGGCGACACCGTGGCCGGTCCGCCACGCGCCGGGGCTCCGGCGGGCAGCGGAACGCGCACTCGCTTCTCACTTTGCGCTCA
Organism: uncultured Gemmatimonadota bacterium; assembly: GCA_946479825.1. The sequence continues at coordinate 1,242 of CAMLHU010000152.1, read as the reverse complement.
TCCTGCCTTCACATAAGGCCCCGTAGCTTTTCGGAGCGTCGAATGGGCCGATCCGGTGCACTGAATTCGAGCCCAACCCGTGCGGTTCGATTAGCGGGCTCTTCATAGACAACGCGGTATCGTGCTTGCCAAGTAGCCGGTCGAGATGCAGTCTGAGAAAGCGGGCGCCGTTCCACGGCCGAAGGAAAGGGGTTGCGCGATGAGGTTGCTCAAGGTCGTCCTGCTCGGGGCGGTGCTCACCTCCGGATGCACGACCGAAAAGCTGGTGTACCGGAACCGCCCGCCGTTCAACCCGCCGCCCGACTCGGTCGCCGGGTTCCTCGGCTATTACGACGCGCCGTCCAAGACGACGACGTGCGGCAATTGCCACGTCGAGCACCAGGCCGACTGGAAGCAGACCAAGCACGCCAGCGCCTGGGCCGACCTGATCGCCTCGGGGCACTCGAACGCGAGCTGCTACGGCTGCCACACCGTTAACGGCAACGGCAACCAGGCCAACAACCCGTCGGGCTACCTCAAGACGGCGGATACCGCCTACCACGACGTCCAGTGCGAGAGCTGCCACGGCCCTGGGCTGGCGCACGTGACCACCCCCGACGCCAGCACCCATCCGCTGGCGCGGCTGGCGGCCGACACCACCAAGTTCGGCTGCGGCGGGTGCCACACGGGGACCCACGAGCCGTTCATCCAGGAATGGCGCGGGTCGCTGCACTCGCAGGTCGTGGCGGCCACGGTCGGGCGCCCGGAGTGCGGTTCCTGCCACGACGGCAAGACCACCCTCGTCGCGTGGGGCGTCAACACCCACTACATCGAGCGGGATTCGACCGGTTCCCTGCCGACCACCTGCGCGGTGTGCCACGATCCGCACGGGTCGCCGAATTCCGCGCAGCTCCGGTTCGCGATCAACACGCCGGATCCTGAGCAGAACCTCTGCATGAAGTGCCACGCCCGCCGCTCGGAGCCCGCCGGCGGCTCGTACGGGCAGAGCCCGCACGCCCCGCAGGGCCCGATGCTCCTCGGTACGGCCGGCTATCGGCCGAGCGGGTTCGCGTACGACACCACGCTGCTGGTCAGCTCGCACGGGTCGCAGGCCAATCCGGAGCTCTGCGCCGGCTGCCACGTCCAGCGGCTCACCGTCACGGACAAGGTGACCAACGCCTTCGTCTTCCAGTCCACCGGCCACCTCTTCCTGCCGGTGCCGTGCCTCGACTCGCTCGGCATCCCGTCGAGCTACAACGGGTG
>CAMLHU010000151.1 GCA_946479825.1 uncultured Gemmatimonadota bacterium | reverse complement strand
CACCATTTCGCGGAGGTCCGAACGACGCGGGGCGAACGCACTTCCGAGCACACACCCCCCGGGCAATGGTCCGGAAAAGTAAACGGGCCGTCCGGTCGGACGGCCCGCGGCACGGCCTCCGACGGCGCGCTATTTCACTTCGCTCAGCCGCCACGACCCCGCGGCGAAGGCGAGCGTGGCCTTCTTCTTGTAGTCCTCGAGCTTGTTCCGGTGCGACTGGTGGTCCTCGTACTGGTAGCTGCCGCGGAGGGTCACCTGGGCCGAATGTTCCTCAAGCTTGTTGAGCTTCTCGACCACGAGGGTCATCCGGAGGTTGTCGGCCCGGGCGAACAGCTCCGAGAACTCGCGCTGCTGCTTGACCGTGAGCCCGGGGTACGCCAGCGTGACCCGGGCCAGGTCACGCGACTCGATGGCGCGCCGGAAATTGTCGATGACGACGTCGATCGCCGCGCGGGTGGCGATCGTGTCGGTCCGGGGGTCGGCCGGAAGCGGCGCGGGCCGGGGCGCGGCCGGCCGAACGGGCGCCTCGCGGGCCACCTCGACCGGCGGCGCCGAGGCCTCCCGGACCGGCCGCTTGCGCGGGGCAGGGGCAGCGCGCTCCGCCGGCGCCTTGGGCGCCGGGGCGGTCCGGACGGTGTCCGTCACGGCGGGCGGCGGCGTCGTGCCGGCCCGTGCGGGTGCGGGCCCGGTCCGGAACACGCCGAGCAGATAGAGCACGGCGACCATCACGATGCCGCCGATCCCGGCCCACGCCGGTCCTGACAGCCGGATACCGCGACGCAGCCGGCGCGCCGGCCCGGAGGCCGTGACCGGGATGGTCGCGGCGTTCGGGTCCGACCGGAGCCCGGGACTGGAGCGCGGCCCGGTGGTGATCCGCGGCAGCGGGCTGTTCGGCGTGTGCGAGAGCGCGAGCAGCCTGGGCACCGACCCCGAGCCGCCGAGCTTGGCCATCTCCTCCTTGACCGGGTCGTCGAGGCCGGTGGCCTGGGGGAGTCCGATCGCGGCGACGGCGGCCTCCAGCGAGGGCCAGCGGTGCTCGGCATCCTTTTCGAGCATCCGCATCACCGCCGCCGCGAGGTCGGGAGGCAGGTCGGGCCGGCGCTCGAGCAGCGGCGGCGGCGCGTGGTAGAACTGGGCGTACATCAGGCCGATGGCCGTGTCGCCCTCGAACGGCGGCTTCCCGGTCAGCATCTCGTACGCGACGACGCCGAGGGAATACTGGTCGGACGCCGGTCCGACGTTCTTGTTGCCGCACTGTTCCGGGCTCATGTAGGCCGGCGTGCCGATGGTGCTCCCGGTCACCGTGAGCCCCTGGGACTCCCCGGCCTTGGCGATCCCGAAGTCGGTCACGACGACGGCCCCATCCTCGTCGATCATGATGTTGGCGGGCTTCACGTCGCGGTGCACCACGCCGCGCTTGTGGGCGTAGGAGAGCGCGCTCGCCACCTGGGCCGTGATCGTCTGCATCATCGGGACCGGCAGCGGGCCCACCTCCTTGATGATGCTGTCGAGGGGCCGCCCCATCAGGCACTTCATCACGAAGTACACGATGCGCTCGGTCTCGCGCACGGCGTAGATCGGGACGATGTTGGGATGGCTGAGCGCCGCCGCGGTGCGGGCCTCGCGCTTGAACCGTTCCGCCATCTTGGGCGAGAGCATGATGGCGGGCGACATCACCTTGATCGCGACCTTGCGGTCGAGGGCGATCTCGTGGGCCAGGAAGACGGTCGCCATCCCGCCGCGGCCGAGCTCGCCGATGATCTCGTACTCGCCGAGCGCGGCCTCGTCGAGCTGAGCCCGGAGCTCGGCCTGCAGCGGTGAATCGTCGTCGCCCTCGTCCTCGACCTGGGCGGGCTCGGCCATCGTGGGCGATTCCGGGACGCCAGCCGGCGGGACCGGCACCTGCGCCCCGGTCAGGGCGGGCGCCGGCGTCTGGCAGGCGGGGCACCGCTCCTCGTCGGCCGGGACGGTGGCCCCACAGGAGGTGCAGAAGCGACGCGAGCTCATGGCGCGTCCGCGCTCCGTCCGCGGGGGGCCCGGGACGGGTCGGCCAGGAGGCGCTCGGCAAAGTCGAGCCGGTCCGTCAGCTCGGCGATCTGCGCGTGCAGGGCGTCGATCTCCTCGAGCGCCTCGGGCGGATAGCGGGACGGGTCGTGCTCCTCCATGTCCCAATAGACCACCCGCCGGCCCTCCGCGTCGCGGAAGTTGCCCGTGCCGATCAGGATGCAATCGTAGAGCGTCCAGAGGCCGAGCCCGCCGAGGGTGCAGGCGTGCAGGACCCCGCTGCCGATCCGGCCGGTGTAGAACCGATGCGCCCCGAAGACGCCGAGGACCACGCCGAGCGCGAGCGCGACGCCGCGCGAGCGGGGCGACGGAACGTCCAGGGCCAGGCCGGGGTCGGTCATCGGTGTGTGGTCCGCGTGTGGCTGGGGGATGCGCCCGGGAGGATTCGAACCTCCGACCAACAGCTTAGAAGGCTGCCGCTCTATCCAACTGAGCTACGGGCGCGCACGGGGGAGCCCGTAAGCTAGCGTGCGCCCGACCGGCGCGAAACTCCGCCGTCGTCCGGCGCGTAGTCGGCCCAACCCACCACTCCGGAGGACCGATGCTGGCCAGTCTCGTCCTGCTCCTGAGCGCGCTGCGTGCCCCCGTCCCGCCGGTGGACGGGCACGCGCTCGTCCGCGCCATGCACGACCGCTACGCCGGGCACTGGTACCGGAGCGTCACGTTCGTCCAGACCACCACCCTGGCCGACGGTCGCCTCGAGACCTGGTACGAGGCCGCCGCACTCCCCGGGCGGCTCCGGATCGACATCGGGCCGGACACGGCGCACACGGTCCTGCTCTTCAGCGGCGACTCGATCTACCAGTTCCAGGGCGGGGCGGCCAAGCTGGCCCGTCCGTTCGTGCACCCGCTGATGGTCCTGGGCTTCGACGTCTATGCGCAGCCGGTCGAGCGCACCGAGGCGCAGCTCACGAGCCTCGGCTTCGACCTGTCGCGGTTGCATGAGGACACCTGGCAGGGTCGTCCGGTGTACGTCGTGGGAGCCGCCAAGGGCGACACGGCCTCGACCCAGTTCTGGGTGGACCAGGAGCGGCTCGTCTTCGTCCGGATGCTCCAGCGGGGACAGCGCGACACCACCGCCCACATCGAGACCCAGTTCAACAAGTACCAGCCGCTCGGCGGCGGGTGGATCGCGGCCGAGGTGCGCGCCACGGTAAACGGCGAGGTCCGCCAGCTCGAGGAATACCACGACATCACGGCCGACCCTGCCCTGCCGGCCGACCTGTGGGATGCCGGGAAGCTGCCCGCGGCGACCTGGATGCAGCCATCGCGCTGACCACAGCCCACCGGGATCTCGGGGCTCGTAAACGACACGCTGCGCGGCCGGGGGATGACCGCGCAGCGTTCGGGAGTGCAATGTATCCGGCGCCGGGGAGCCGTGCCGGGACCGCGGGAACCGCCACCCCGGGAGCCGCTCAGAGCCGATAGCGGACCGTGGTGAAGAGGGTCCGGGGCTGGCCCGGCGAGAGGAAATCTCCCGCCCGGAGCTCGGGGTATGCGTGGTTCAGCAGGTTCCTGATGCCGACCTCGACGGTGGCCGCGCCGAAGCGTATCGTCCCGTTGAAGTGGAGCAGTCCGTAGGCCGGCAGCTCCACCCCGGGCGCGTCGAAGGGGGTGTAGGGACCCACCACGTTTCCGGCGAGGCCCAGCCCCCAGCGCCCCGACGGCGCGGCATACTCGAGCCCCAGGGTGCCGAGGTACTTCGCGGTGTTCGCGACCGTGGTCCCCGAGAGCGTATCGCCGTCGGGGGTGATGTTGGTGACGTACTTGGCGTCGTTGAACGTCCATTCGCCGTGGAGGCCGACCTGGCGGGTGAGCCGGGCGCGGAGCCCCAGCTCGACGCCCTGGCGCCGGCTGGCGCCCCCCGACGTGCTCGTGAGGGTGATCGGGTTGAACGACTGCTCGTTGCTCACGTCCATCCGGAAGACGGTCAGCTCCGCGTTCACGCCGCTCAGGTCGGCCTTGATACCCGCCTCGTAGTCCCACGCCGTGATGAAGCCTACCGTAGGATCCTCGAGGACGCCGTCGCTCTGGCGGAAACCGCGCGCCACCGTGGCGTAGACATCCGCCCATCCGGGGATGTGATACAGCAGCCCGACCTTGGGTGAGACGATCGCACGGGTGTCCCACGCGGTCGAGTCGGGGCGGCCGGTGACCCAGGACGTCGCCTGGAGCATGTCCACCCGCCCGCCGGCCGAGAGTCGCACGTGGTGCCCGAGGTCGGTGGCGGACTGAAGGAAGAGGGCCGCGCTCCCCTGGTGCGCCGTGATCGTCGCGGCATCGGCGGTCGTGTCACGCACGCGATCCACCGTGCTCCACTGCCCATAACTGGCGTGGTCCCACCGTCCCTCGGCGCCGAGGGTGAACTCCCCGCGGGCCCAGCCCCAGGTCAGCGCGCTCGTCATCCCGAAGCCGTACCGCGAATCCTCCTCTTCCGTCTGTCCGCCGCTCCCTTCCCCGCTCCCCGGCTCAGGCGGGGTAGTGAGAAAGAGCTGCCAGCGCCCCTGGGTCGCGTAGGCGGTCGTCCGCCAGACCATGCCGGATTCGGTCACCACCCGGAGGCTGGCGCGTTCGGTCGCATGGCGCTTGAAGCCGCCGTCGGACATGTTGGCGACCGTGTCGGTCCGCCCGGCGGCGAATTGCTCGGCGGTGATGAACCCCGGGGAGTCCCATCCCGCGCCGTAGAGATCGACGCCCGCGTCAATGGACGTGAGCGGCGAAAGGTCGTGTACCACCCGGGCGTGGACCTGGCCGATGCGGTAGTCGCTGTTGGGCCGCCAGCCATCCTCGCGCAACCCGCGCACGGCGAACACGCCGCCGCCGTTGGGGTGCGAAAAGCCGGTCAGGAGCGAACCCTCGGCGCGGCCGTACGAGCCGCCGCTCAGCGAGAGCTCGGTCCGGTCCATCTTCTCGAGCGTCCGGATGTTCACCGCCCCGGCCAGCGCGAAGTTGCCGTAGAAGGGGCTCACCGGGCCCTTGATCACGTCCACGCTCTGGATGATGTCCGGAAAGAGGACGCTCCAGTCGTTGTAGCCCTCGGCGTGGCCGTTGACCGGCTCGTTGTTCGGGACGCCGTCGATCCACAGGGCAAGGTCGGTGGAGTGGTCGGAGCTGAACCCGCGGACCGCGGCGTCGGACGCGAAGCCCGGCCCCTGGCCCTGGTCGTGGACCTCGACGCCCGCCGCCTGCCGGATGAGGTCATACGGATTGATGGCCGGGATCCGCCGGACCTCGGCCCCGGTGACGCGGACCGAGCTGGTCGGCTCTTCGCGCCGCGCCGGCGTCGCGGTGACGGTGATCTCCTCGACCTGCACCGGTCGGCGGGTGAGCGTGTCGCCGTGCTGATGGAGCGAGTCGGCGGGTTGCTGCGCGGCCACGGCCGCCGGCGACGCCAGCAGCAGCAACAAGAAGCGCTTTGCGAACATGGATTCCCCATACGCCTGCAGTGCCCGGGGGTCTCCCGGTCACGGTGAGCCTGCCAATGTGGATGACGGAAAGGTCAGGCGGCGGCTGGGGGGCCGGTAGGCGGAGGGGACCAGCGGTGGGCGACCCGGACGACGGGCCGGTCGAGCGGGAAGTCGAGCGCGACCCCGCGATCGAGCAGGAGTGGCGCCGGCGCGCGTACGGTCCCGAACGTGGGGGCCGAGACGCA
>CAMLHU010000150.1 GCA_946479825.1 uncultured Gemmatimonadota bacterium | reverse complement strand
GCGACGACGGTGTACCCCGCCACCACGAACCCGGTCGCCACGGCCAGCCGCCCCATCGGGCTCCGGCGATGATCCCGTGCCATCAGTTCTCTCCCGCTGCGAGCGGCTTGCCTTCACGCCCCTGCCCCAGCAGCCGCTCGGCGAAGTCCACCCGCTCCTGCAGTTCGCCGACCTGCATCCGCAGGTCGTCGAGTTCGGCCAGCAGCTGCGGGTCCGGTTCGGCCACCGCGTGGCGACCGCGGATCCGGTCGGCGATGGCGCGCCCCACCGGGCTGAACGAGATGGCGATCGCCGTCCCGCCGCCGAAGATGAGGATGATCGCGAGGATGTCTTCCATATTCGCCGTCCGTTATCCGCTATCCGCTATCCGGAAGGTGCCCGCGTTCAGCTGGCGCGCGAACCCGGCTTCAGTGCCGAAAGCTGGCGCTCGGCGAACTCGAGCCGATCCTGCATCTCCGCCACCTGTACCCGCAGGTCGTCGAGCTCGGCGAGCAGCTGCGGGTCGGGGAGGCCCTGGGTGCCGTGGCGGATCCGCTCGACCAGCGCCTTGCCGAGGTCGCTCTTGGAAAAGAGGACCAGCCCCGGCAACCCGAAAATGACGCAGACCGCGATCAAGCCGGTCAATTGGCCCACAAAGTTCATCGCCGTGGTCTCCGTAGAGGAGAGATCAGGCCGCGGTCGGAACGGCGCGAGATCCTTGTCTCCAGGGTCATGGGCGTAATACGGCCCGACGTTTCATATTGTTTCAGCAAGGAACAAAGGGGCGACGAGCGCGGCTAAGTCGTTGCGACTATTGGCGCTTCTTGCCCTTCAGTTCGACCAGGCGGGAGCGGGCGAGCTGGCGACCGGTCGGGGTGGCGGCCAGCCCTCCCCCGGCGGTCTCCCGGTAGCGGACGTCCATCGTCCGTCCGATCTCGCCCATCGTATCGATCACTTCGTCCACCGGGATCGGGAACTCGACCCCGGCGAGGGCCATCTCGATGCCGGCGAGCGCCATCGCGCCGCCAGTGGCGTTGCGGAAGACGCAGGGCACTTCGACCAGGCCGCCGAGCGGATCGCAGACGAGGCCGAGGGTCCCCTGCATCGTGAGGGCGACGGCGTGGGCCGCCTGGCGCGGGGTGCCGCCGAGGACCTCGATGCCGGCAGCCGCCGCCATCGCTGCCGCCGCGCCGGTCTCCGCCTGGCAGCCCCCTTCCGCGCCGGACAGCGAGGCCCGGACTGCGACGACCGCGCCGACCAGCCCCGCGACCGCGAGGCCGCGGACCAGTGTCGCGTCGTCCAGGCGTTGGCGAACGCCGAGGCCGAGCAGCACCCCCGGCAGCACCCCTGCGCCGCCGGCCGTGGGCGCCGCAACGATGACGCCCATCGCGGCGTTCACCTCCTGGACCGCGAGCGCGCCGGCGAGCACGTCGGTGAAGAGCGTGCCGCCGAGAGGACCCTTCGGCGCGCGAAGCTTGGCGGCGTCGCCGCCGACGAGTCCCGAGACGCTGCGGAGGTCGCCCTTCTCCCCGCGCTCGATGGCGCCGCGCATCACCTCGAGGGCGCGCTGGAGGGCGGCCTCGACCTCGGCGCGGGTCCGGAGTCCCGTCTCGGTCTCGGCCCGGAGGGCGAGCTCGCCGAGGGAAAGGCCTTCCTGCTCTGCGCGGGCGACCGCGTCGGCGAGTGCGTCGAACATCAGGACACCCGGTCGATCGCGCGCAGCACCTTGACGGCCGGGAGCGCGCGGATGCGCTCGACCGCGCCGGCGGTGGCCGCGGCATCGAGCTCGTAGATATGGATGGCGTCGCCGCCCTTGGTGCGGCGGGAGACCCGCATCGTGGAGATGTTGTTCTGCTCCGCGGCCAGGGCGCCGGAGACGCTGGCCACGATCCCCGGCTCGTCCCGGGCGACGATCACGAGCACCGGATAGCTGCCGGTGATCTCGACCGGATAGCCGTCGAGCTCGGTGATCAGGATGCGGCCGGCGCCGAGCGAAGAGCCGACGACGATGGCCTTGGCGCCGTTCCGGACCACCGTGATCCGCGTCGTGTTCGGGTGATGGTCGCCGCGGAGCTTCACGTTGTCGAACTCGACCGTGAGCCCCTCCGGTCCGGCGAGCTCGAGCGACTGGCGCAGGCGTTCGTCGTCGGGCTGGAAGCCGAGGAGCCCGCCGGCGATGGCGCGGTCGGTGCCGTGGCCCACCCCGGTGCGCGCGAAGGAGCCGTGGAGTTCTACCTTGGCCGACTCGGGGGTGCCGCCCACCATCCCGCGGGCGATGAGCCCGATGCGGCAGGCGCCGGCGGTGTGGGACGACGACGGCCCCACCATCACGGGGCCGATGATATCGAGGAGGGAGACCATGGGGGAAAGGTAAGCGGGGAGCGGTGAGAGGTAAGCGGGCCCGTCCTGTTCCCCCGGGCCCTGGTGCTCGCACACTTCCTCACCCCCCGGCCCCCTCTCCACGTACGTGGAGAGGGGGAGCAAGCCTCAAGCGAACGGGGGCGCCCATTGGCCGCCCCCGCCCTCTCCGCTCAGACCAACTCGACCCGCTGGACCGCCCCCAGTGACAGCGCGATCTCGGTGCTGTCGTCGCCGACGGGCTTGAGGTACACCTCGTGGGCGGTGACGTGGGTGTCCACCGAGGTCGGGATCCCGACGACCTCGGCGCCTTCGGTGGTGGTGATCCGCACCGCGACGTCGTGGCCGTTGGCGTAGCCGAGGACCGAAAGGATGTCTTCGTATTTCATCGGGGCCTCCGGGCGAGGGGGACTTCCGTAAGGTAGGGCCCGGGGCCGAACTCGAAAGGCCGCCCTACCCCTCCGCCAGCACCCGCTTGAGGAACTCCCCGGTAAAGCTCGCCTTCACCTTGGCCACCTGCTCCGGCGTCCCTTCCGCCACGATCCGTCCCCCCGCTTCGCCCCCTTCGGGGCCGAGGTCGATGATCCAGTCGGCGGTCTTGAGGACGTCGAGGTTGTGCTCGATGACGACGACGCTGTTCCCCTTCTCCACCAGGCGGTGCAGCACCTCGAGCAGGAGCCGCACGTCCTCGAAGTGCAGGCCGGTGGTCGGCTCATCGAGGATGTAGAGCGTGCGGCCGGTATCGCGCTTGGAGAGCTCGGTGGCGAGCTTGACCCGCTGCGCCTCGCCCCCCGAGAGGGTGGTGGCCGCCTGGCCCAGGTGGATGTAGCCCAGCCCCACGTCGTTCAGGAGCTCAAGCTTCTCGGCGATGCGCCCCTGGGCCTCGAAGAACTCCCGTGCATCGGCCACGGTCAGGTCGAGCACATCCGCGATGCTCCGCCCCTTGAACCGGACCTCGAGGGTCTCGCGATTGTAGCGCCGCCCCTTGCAGACCTCGCACGGCACGTACACGTCGGGGAGGAAGTGCATCTCGATCTTGACGAGCCCGTCGCCCTGGCACGCCTCGCACCGCCCGCCCTTCACGTTGAACGAGAACCGCCCCGGCCCGTACCCCCGCATCTTGGCCTCGGGAAGTTGGGTGAAGAGCTCCCGGATGGGGGTGAAGAGCCCGGTGTACGTGGCCGGATTGGACCTCGGCGTGCGGCCGATGGGGCTCTGGTCGATGTCGATGACCTTGTCGATCTGGTCGAGCCCCTCGATCCGCTTGTGCGCCCCGGGGACGAGCTTGGCCCGGTAGAAATGGCGCGCCAGCGCCCGATAGAGGATGTCGGTGACGAGCGTGGACTTGCCGGACCCCGACACGCCGGTCACCGCCACGAACCGGCCGAGCGGCACCTCGAGCGTCAGGTCGCGCAGGTTGTTGGCGGTGGCGCCGACGATCCGGAGCCGCTGGCCGTTCCCCTGGCGCCGCCGCTTGGGCACCTCGACCCTGAGCTCCCGCCGGAGGTACCGCGCGGTGAGCGACGTAGGATGCCGCTCGATCTCCTTTACGGTCCCCTCGGCCACGACCATTCCGCCAAGCTTGCCGGCGCCGGGACCGAGGTCGATGACGTGGTCCGCGGCGCGGATGGTGTCCTCGTCGTGCTCGACGACGATGACGGTGTTGCCCAGGTCGCGCAGCCGGCGCAGCGTGCCGAGCAGCCGCTCGTTGTCACGCTGGTGCAGCCCGATGCTCGGCTCGTCGAGGATGTACAGCACCCCCACCAGGCGCGACCCGATCTGGGTGGCCAGGCGGATCCGCTGCGCCTCGCCCCCTGAGAGCGACGCCGCGCCACGCCCAAGCGTCAGGTACGCCAGCCCCACGTCGCGCAGGAAGCGCAGCCGATCGGTCACTTCCTTGAGGATGGGGCCGGCCACCTCGCCCGCGAGGCCCGCGCCACCCTTCCCCGCCCGCCCGTTCCCCGCCGCCGCCAGCCCATCGAAGAACCGGAGCGCCTGGTCCACCGGCATCTCCACGACCTCGCCGAGCCCCTTCCCGCCGACCGTGACCGACAGGCTCTCCGCCTTGAGCCGGCGCCCGCCGCAGGTCTGGCAGGGCTGCTCCACCATGAACTCCTCGAGCTCCGACCGCACGGAATCGCTCGAGGTCTCGCGATACCGGCGCTCCACGTTGCGGAGCACCCCTTCCCAGTCGCTCTCGTATTCGGCCTTCGACTTCGACCCCTCGGCGGCGAACTTGAGCACCCGGCCGGGCTCGCCGTGCAGGATGGCGCGCTGCGCGGCTGCGCTGTGGCTGCTCCAGGGCGCCGCCAGGTCGAACTTGAACGCCTTCGCCAGTGTCGGCAGGACCACCTTCCGCAGGTACCCGCTCGGCTCGCCCCAGGGCAGGATGACGCCCTCGAGGATCGAGATGCTCGCGTCGCCGAGCACGAGGTCGGCGTTCACCTCGCGCCGGGTGCCGACGCCGTGGCAGTCGGGGCAGGCGCCGAAGGGCGAGTTGAAGGAGAACTGCCGCGGCTCGAGCTCGGGCAGCGAGAGCCCGCAGACCGGGCAGCCGAACTTCTCCGAGAAGACCTGGGACTGGGGGGTGCGCGCATCGTGGCGCACGACCTCGACGACCCCCTCGGCGGCGCGGAGGGCCGTCTCGATCGAATCGTTGAGCCGGGCGCGGTCGGAGGCGCGGACCACCAGGCGGTCCACCACCACCGCGATGTCGTGGTTCTTCCGCCGCTCGAGCGCCGGCACCTGGTCGAGCTCGTAGACGGCGCCGTCCACCCGCACCCGTGCGAACCCCTGCCGGCGCGCGTCTTCGAAGAGGTCGCGGAACTCCCCCTTCCGCCCGCGGACGAGCGGCGCCAGCACCTCGATGCGGGTGCCGTCGGGCCAGCCCAGGACGGTGTCGGTGATCTGCGCGGCGCTCTGGCGGGCGATCGGGGTCCCGTCGTTGGGACAGTGCGGCACGCCGAGCCGGGCCCAGAGGAGCCGGAGATAGTCGTAGATCTCCGTGACCGTGCCGACGGTGGACCGCGGATTCTGGGTGGCGGTCTTCTGCTCGATCGAGATGGCGGGGGAGAGCCCCTCGATCTGGTCCACATCGGGCTTTTCCATCAGCCCCAGGAACTGCCGGGCATACGCCGAGAGGGACTCGACGTACCGCCGCTGCCCCTCGGCGTAGATCGTGTCGAAGGCGAGCGAGGACTTCCCCGAGCCGGACAGGCCGGTGATGACGGTCAGCCGGTCACGGGGGATCGTGACCGAGATGTTGCGGAGGTTGTGCTCGCGCGCGCCGCGAACGACCAGGGAGTCCTGAGCCATAGCCCTGTAGGGTACCCGGGGGACGGGGGCGGGTTCAAGGGGACGAGGGCTTAGGGCTTAGGGCTAAGGGCTTAGGGCTAA
>CAMLHU010000149.1 GCA_946479825.1 uncultured Gemmatimonadota bacterium | reverse complement strand
GTGAGCCCCTGGGAACGGTGCGTGATGCCGGTGCGCGGACGCCGAGTCCGGATTCAGGGGCGTCAGCCCCTGGGAACGGTGCGTGATGCCAGCGCGCGGACGCCGAGTCCGGATTCAGGGGCGTCAGCCCCTGGGGATGTCGCAGGGCGGCGACGGGTGTCTACCGACGAGCAGGCCCCCGATGCTTTTCACCGGGGGCCCGCTCAACGCTCACTTCTCACTTCTCACTTCTCACTTCCCACTGCTCGCCCCCTCAGTCCCCATCGCCGCCGCCCAGCGCCGCATCCGGGTTGTCCGGATCGTCGCTGTCCGACGGGACATTGGACCGGAGCTTCCCGGCCTTGGCGCCGCCGGCCTTGGCGGGGCAGGCGGGCACCGCGAGCGTACCCGTCGGCGCCGGGATGGCGGTGATGTGGTTCCTGGTCAGCACGGCGTTGAGGTCGCCCAGGTCCTTGGAGACCACGCCGCGCCAGTTGGTGACCGCCGTCTTGAGGTCGCCGCACGCGGCGGCCCAGGCCCCCTGCATCGCCGGGGTCGGCGCGATGTCGGCCTGGTCGAGGGCGGTGAGCCGGCGCGCCATCACGCCGTTCACCACCGCGAAGGTCGGCGTCGCTCGCCCGCCGCCGCGCCGGAACCCGCCGCGGCCGCCGGTGTCGCCCGCGACCGAGTCCACCCGCGCCAGGAACGCCTTGGCCGCCGTGGCCACCTCATCCGGCGCGTTCCCGCCGGTCGCGGCCGCGACGGCCCGCCGCAGCTGCTCGGCCTGGTCGAAGCCCTGCCACGCCTCGTTCGCCCCGCGATACGCCTTGAGCAGCAGGTCGGTCTCGGCGGCGAGTCCCGCCGGCGTCACCAGCGACCGCGGGTCGTTGGTCACCCGGACGGTCTGGGTGTACGCCTTCCCGTCCACCGTGAGGCGGATGGTGTACGTCCCCGGGGCCGCCAGCGGGCCCTCCGGCGACGCCGGCGTGAGGCCGGGGTTGGCGTTGATCTCGAAGCTGTGGCTCAGCGCCGACGGAGCGTCGTACCGCAGGTCCCACACCGCGCGGTCGGTGCCGAGTGCGGTCGGGAGCGGCTCCGGGGTGGCGAGCCAGAAGCTGGGCTCCGGTGGGTGCGCGGCCTCGGGCACCGGCGCGATGGGCGCGCTCGAGAGATGCCGCACCTCGTGGCCCGCGGCGTCGAGCACGTCGATGGTGACGTCGCCCGACGGCTGCCGGCCGAGGTAGTAGTAGATGAGGACGCCGTCAGGCCGGTTGAGCGCGTGCGGCACCTCGGGCGGGAACGGCGTGTCCTGGTTGACGTTCCGGTGGACGCGCACGGCGTCGCCCGGCTTGAAGAGGTGGACCGCCTCGTTCGCGAGGTCGGGCGTCATCTGGCGGAGCGGGGAGATGTCGTCGAGCACCCAGAAGCCGCGGCCGTAGGTGCCGACCACGAGGTCGTTGCCCTTGATCACGGCGTCGCGGTACGAGGTGTTCGGCGCGTTGAGCTGCAGCGACTGCCAGTGGTCGCCGTCGTCGAACGAGACGTACATCCCGCTCTCGGTGCCGGCGAAGAGCAGCCCCGCCTTCTTCGTGTCCGCCCGCACGAACCGGGCAAAGCTGCCGCTCGGCTGGTCGGTCGGGAGCCCGGTCACGATCTTCGTCCAGGTCTTCCCGAAGTCCTTGGTGCGGTAGAGGTACGGGGCGTAGTCGCCGAGCCGGTGGAGGTCCACCGCCACGTACGCCTCGGCGGCGTCGGTATGCGAGGCGTCCACCGACGAGATCGTGGCCCAGCTCGAGTCGTGGATCCCGGGGATCGAGACGTCGGTCCAGGTCTTCCCTTCGTCGCGCGTCACCTTGACCAGGCCGTTGCTGGTGCCGACCCAGATGATGCCGCGGCCCAGGGTCGAGGCGGACATCGACTCGATGGCGCCGCCCCGCGGGGCGTTGGGCGCGGGCGGCGTCTTGTCGTCCTCCTTGGGCGGGGTGACGCCCTTCGGATAGCCGAGGTCGGGGCTCAGCTTCCGCCAGTGGGCGCCGCCGTCGTTGCTGGCCATCACGTACTGGTACCCGGCGAGCAGCTCGTGCTGGTCCCAGGGCGCGAAGAGGATCGGCATCGAGAACGAGGTGCGGAGGTGCGCCTCCGGGTCCACGTTCGGGCCCACGTCCACGATCTGCTCGCTCGGATAGACCACCTTCTGGATCCCCGAGCCGCTGCCGTACACCACGTTCGGGTCGAGCGGGTCGGCGATGATCGTGCCCCATTCCCAGGTGCCCACCGGGTTCCAGTCGAGCGGGGTGATCTCGCCGAAGTTGCCGCGGCTCCGGGTGCGGACGGCGCCGGCGTCCTGCTGCGGGGCGTACACCCAGTAGGGGAAGGAGTTGTCCACCGAGAGGTGATAGACCTGGTCGGTGGACTGGTTGTACCACAGGCTCCAGGTCCGCCCGCCGTCCAGGCTGATGGTGGCGCCCTGGTCCATGCCGAGGAAGATGCGCTGGCCGTTGGTCGGGTCGATCCACATCTGCTGCGGATCGTCGCCGCCCGGCGCGCCCTTGAACCCGGTGAAGGTGTTGCCGCCGTCGGTCGAGACGTAGCTCGACGTGTTGATGGTATACACGACGTCGGGGTTGTCGGGGTTCACGTACACGCCGCAGTTGTAGCCGCCCTGCCCGTTGCCGACCCGGCGGTCGGTCGGGTCCATCTGGCGCCAGGTGCTGCCGCCGTCATCGGAGCGGTAGAGCCCGAAGTTGCCGACCAAAAAGACGCGCTGCGCGTTGGTGTGCATCGCCACGGCCATCGAGGTGCGGCCGTCGAGGCGGGGGAGGCCGGTGCCCTTCACTTCCTGCCAGGTGACGCCTTCATCCGTGGACTTGAAGATCCGGGTGTTGGACGGCGCGCTGTCGCTGGGCGGGCGCCGCGGACCGCCGAGCTGCGGGGGGCCGGGCTCCACGTAATGCTTGACCGTGGTGGCGAAGATCACGTCGGGGCGGTCGAAGGCCCAGGTGATCTTCTGGATGCCGGTGGTGTCGTCCACGTAGAGGGTCTTGGTCCACGTCTTCCCGCCGTCGGTGCTGCGGAAGACGCCGCGGTCGGCGCTGCGCTGGTGGACGTTGCCCTGCGCGGCCACGAGCACCAGGTCCGGGTTCTTCGGGTCCACCAGGATGCTCGGGATCTGCTTGGTGGCGTCGAGGCCCAGGTGCTGCCAGGTGCGACCGGCGTCGGCGGACTTCCAGACGCCGTTCCCCTCGTTGATCGCGCCGCCGGTGATCATGTCGCCCGTGCCGGCGTAGATCACGTTCGGGTCCGACGGGGCGACCTCGATGGCGCCGACCGACGAGACCTCCTTCACGTCGTCGAAGATCGGCTCCCAGGTGGTGCCGGCGTTGACCGTCTTCCAGATGCCGGCGGCGGGGTAGCCGGCGTAGAACACCCCCGCCTGGCCGATCACCCCGGTGACGGACGCCACTCGGCCGCCGCGGAAGGGGCCGAGGTTCCGCCAGACGAGGCCGGAGACGGGGTTCGGGGAGGACTGGGTGGCGGCGACGAGCAGGGCGGTGCCGGCGACGAGCGCCAGGGCACGGGGGGAGCGCAACAGGGCAGGGAGGCGCGCGTTCATTGGTCCGGACCGTGGCCGGGAGACTGGAGGAACTGGGGGTCAGGGATCAAGGGAGGACGACTTCTAATGTACGCACGAGCGGGCCGGGACGTTTCGGGCGGACGGGCGGACGGGCAGACAGGCGGACAGGCGCGCGGGCGGACAGGCGGACAGGTGGACGGGCGACCAACGTCCAACGACCGCCCCTCACTCCCCCATCCCGATCCCCTGCACTCCTTCGAAGAACTCGACCTCGCCGCTGTCCAGGTGGTATTCCGCCCCGACGATCAGCAGCTTCTCCCGTTCCACCAGCGCCTCGAGCAATTCGGAGCCGTGGCGGAGGTGGTTGGCGGAGGCCCGGATGTTGGCCCGCACGGCCGCCTCGACGAGGGCGGGTTCGTTCCGGGCGAGCTCGGTCTCGAACAGGCTCTCGACCGACGGGCGGACCCGGTCCACGATCGCGCGGAGGTTGCGGGACTGCCGTGCGGCCGGGGCGCGCAGCTCCTTGAGCGTGGAGAGGATGGCGCCGCAGCGCGAGTGGCCGAGCACCACGACGAGCGGGGTGCCGAAGGCGGTCGTCGCGTACTCGACGCTGCCGACCTGCGATGGCGCCACGATGTTGCCGGCGACGCGGATCACGAACAGGTCGCCGAGTCCCTGGTCGAAGACCAGCTCGGCGGGGACGCGTGAGTCGGAGCAGCCGAGGATGATCGCGAACGGGTCCTGGCTGAGGGCCACCTTGGCCCGGCGGGCGTCGTCGGCGGGGTCGCGCTTCGGCGAGTCGCTGGCGAACCGGCGGTTGCCGTCCCGGAGCCGCTGCAGGGCCTCAAGGGCTGTGATCATCGGGGGCGCGGATCCGGATGGGGGGAGCCGCCAAGTTGGGGGCGGGCCCGGGCCGGGGCAAGGGCGGCCCTCAGGCCCGGCGGTGCAGCAGGGCGTCGAGGGCCCGGAGGAGCTCGTCGGTGGTATAGGGCTTGGGGAGGTACCGGGTCGGGCCTTCGCCCGGGATCTGCACCGGCGTGAAGGCCTGCTCGCTGGCGAGGCCGCTCACCGCCATCACCGGCACCGCGGGGTCGATGGCGCGCAGCGCCCGGATGGTGGCCGCCCCGTCCATCACCGGCATCATCATGTCGGTGATCACGGCCGCGATGGTGCCGCGCTCGCGGGCGTAGGCGGCCACCGCGTCGGCGCCGTCGACCGCGAGGCTCACCCGGTAGCCCGCCGCCTCGAGCGAGCGGCGGGTGATCTCGCGCAGCGAGGCTTCATCGTCCACCACCAGGATCCGCTCCCCGCGGCCCCGCGGGATGGGGGCGTCGGCCAGCGTCAACTCCGGGCTGGCCGGCTCGGCGTGGGCCGGCAGGTACACCTCGAACCGGGTCCCGGCGCCGGGCGCGCTGTCCACCCGGACGAACCCGCCGTGTCCCTGCACGATCGCGAGGCTGGTGGAGAGCCCGAGGCCGGTGCCCTTGCCGACCTCCTTGGTGGTGAAGAACGGCTCGAAGATCCGGTCGAGGAGTTCCTTCGGGATGCCCGTGCCGGTGTCGGCGACGCTGAAGCGGATGTAGGTGCCGGGCCTGGCGTCGAGCACCACGGCGGCCGCCTCGGCGTCGAGCTCCGCGGTGTCGGCGGCGAGCGTGAGCGTCCCGCCGTTCGGCATCGCGTCGCGCGCGTTGACGCAGAGGTTGAGGATCACCTGGTGCAGCTGAGTGGGGTCGGCGTCGACGCTCCGGAGCGGGGTCCCGAGCCGTTCCACCACCCGGATGTTCCGCGGGAAGGTGTCGGACACGATGCGGACCACGTCGTGGATCGCGCGGCCGGGGTCGAGCGCCGACCGCCGGCTGTCGAGCCCGCGGGCGAACGAGAGCACCTGGCGGACCAGCTCGGCGCCCCGCCGGGCGCTGGCGCCGATGAGCTCGAGCGTCTCCAGGGTCTCCGGGTCGCCCGCGGTGGCGGTGAGGAGGTCGATCGACATGATGATCGGCGCGAGCACGTTGTTGAGGTCGTGTGCGATGCCGCCGGCCAGCGTCCCGATGCTCTCGAGCCGCTGGGCCCGGATGAACTGCTGCTCGAGCGCCCGCCGGCGGGTGATGTCGGTGTTGATGGCGAGGATCGAGGTCGGGCGGCCGGCGTCGTCGCGGACCAGCGTCCAGCGGCCTTCGATGGTGACCGTCCGGCCGTCGCGGGTGCGCTGGTCGAGCTCGCCGACCCA
>CAMLHU010000148.1 GCA_946479825.1 uncultured Gemmatimonadota bacterium | reverse complement strand
CGATGAGGCGCCTGAGCAGGTGCGAGATCTCCGTCAGCGCATCGGTAACGTCGATGCCATGGTCACAGCGGCATCGCCGAAGGCATCGGCAACGCGCTCTTTCCGCCCACGGTGCAGGCCAACATCCTCAAGACGCTGCAGGGGATGAAGGGCCCGACCGGGCGCAAGGGGCGCCGGTCCGAGGGCCCGAGCTATCAGGAGGTGCAGGCCGGCCTCGCCGCCGAGGAGGCGGCGCGGGAGAAGACGCGTATCCGGGTCAACGAGTTCGTGTCGGTGAGCGAGCTCGCGGCCGCGATGAAGGTGCCCGCCACCCAGATCGTCCAGTTCGCGTTCAAGGAGCTGGGCCTGATGGTGACGGTCAACCAGCGGCTCGACTTCGACCAGATCGAGCTGATCGCTTCGGCGTTCGGGTTCGAGGCGGTCAAGGAGTCCGAGTACCAGGCCGACCTCGAGCCGGCCCAGAGCACCGAGGAGGAGCCGGGCGAGGCGGTGACGCGGCCGCCGGTGGTCACCATCATGGGCCACGTGGACCACGGCAAGACGTCGCTGCTCGACTACATCCGGAAGGCCAACGTGGTCGCCGGCGAGGCGGGGGGCATCACCCAGCACATCGGCGCGTATCACGTGGCGCTGCCCAAGGGGAAATCGATCACCTTCCTCGACACGCCGGGGCACCAGGCCTTTACCGCCATGCGCGCCCGCGGCGCGCAGGTCACCGACATCGTCGTGCTGGTCATCGCCGCCGACGACCAGGTGATGCCGCAGACGATCGAGGCCATCAGCCACGCCAAGAACGCCGGCGTGCCGATGATCGTGGCCATCAACAAGATCGACCTGCCCGGCGCCAACGTGCAGAAGGTGAAGCAGGATCTCCTGCAGCATCAGGTGGTGCTCGAGGAGTTCGGCGGCAACGTCCTCTCCGCCCCCATCAGCGCCAAGAAGGGGACCGGCGTGGACGAGCTGCTGGAGCAGATCCTGCTCCAGGCCGAGGTGCTCGACCTCAAGGCCAATCCCGAGGCCCGGATGCAGGGGACCGTCGTCGAGGCCACCCTCGACCCGGGGAAGGGCCCGCTGGCCACGATCCTGGTGCAGAAGGGCACGCTCCGCGTCGGCGACAACTTCATCTGCGGCAAGTTCTCGGGCCGCGTCCGCGCCATGTACGACGAGCGCGGCAAGACGGTGAAGGCCGCCGGCCCGTCGATCCCGGTGCAGATCCTCGGCTTCGACGGCGTCCCCGACGCCGGCGACAGCTTCCAGGTGGTCGAGGACGCGGTGCAGGCGCGCGAGATCGCCCAGAAGCGCCAGCGCCTCGAGCGCGAGGCCCACAGCCGCCGCACGGCGCGCTCCGCCTCGCTCGAGGACTTCAGCCGCCAGCTGGCCGA
The DNA here is from genome assembly GCA_946479825.1 of uncultured Gemmatimonadota bacterium. Next base: position 4,417 of record CAMLHU010000148.1, on the reverse strand, counting down.
AGGCCAGGTCAGCAGCCTCCGGATCATCATCAAGGCCGACCAGGGCGGCCCGGCCGAGGCCCTGGCCGACGCGCTGGCCCAGCTCTCCACCCCCGAGGTCCGGGTGGACGTGGTCCACCGCGGCGTCGGGTCCATCACCGAGAGCGACGTCCTCCTCGCCAAGGCGTCGGGCGCCATCATCCTCGGCTTCCACGTCCGGCCCGACTCCAACGCCCGCGCCACCGCGGAGCGCGAGCAGGTGGACGTTCGCACCTACCGGATCATCTACGAGGCGGTGGACGACGTCCGCGCCGCGCTCGAAGGCCTGCTCAAGCCCGAGGAGAAGGAAGTGGTCCTGGGCGAGGCCGAGGTGCTCCAGCTGTTCAAGGTGAGCAAGGTGGGCACCATCGCCGGGTGCACCGTGCGGAACGGCGTGATCCAGCGCACCGCCAAGGCGCGCGTGGTCCGCGACGGCGTCGCGGTGTACACCGGCACGCTCGGCAGCCTCAAGCGGTTCAAGGAGGACGTGAAGGAGGTCAAGGAAGGTCTCGAGTGCGGCATCGGCATCGAGAACTTCAACGACCTCAAGGTCGGCGACCGGATCGAGTCGTTCCGGGTCGAGGAGGTCAAGCGGTCGCTGGCCGAGTCGGCCGCCGGCCAGGCCGGCGCGTAGGCCGGGGGGATCGTGCCCGGCTCGTCGCGCCGTCCCGAGCAGGTCGCGGAGACCGTGCGCCAGTTCCTCGGTGAGGCGCTGACGCGGGGGGAGATCCGCGACCCCAGGGTCGGGTTCGTGACGGTGACCGGCGTTCGCGTCACCAACGACCTCGGTCACGCCCGGGTGCTGGTGAGCGTCCTGGGCGAAGGCGAGGAGCGCGAGAAGGCCATCGCCGGACTCCGGAGCGCCGCCGGCTTCCTCCGGGCCCGCCTCGGCAAGGTGCTCGCCACCCGGGTGGTCCCCGAGCTCCACTTCGAGCTCGACGAGGGGCTCGAGCGCGCGGCGCGGATCGACCGGATCATCGCCGAGCTGCATCGGGAGCCGGAGGAGTCCTGACCGGGGCGCTGCTCGTGGACAAGCCGGCCGGGCCGACCTCCCACGACGTCGTCGCCCGGGTGCGGCGAGTGTTCCGCGAGCGTTCGGTCGGCCACACCGGCACGCTCGACCCGTTCGCGACCGGCCTCCTCGTGGTGCTGCTGGGCCGCGCGACCCGGCTGGCCCGCTACCTCGACGACCGGCCCAAGACCTACCGCGCCACGGTGCGGCTCGGGCAGGGGTCGGACACCGACGACGCGACGGGCGTGCTCGGCCCGCTGGTGGCCGACCGGATGCCTGCGGACGCGCAGGTCCGGGCCGCGCTCGCGGGGCTCGTGGGGACCCATCCCCAGCGGCCGCCGGCATATTCGGCCAAGAAGGTGCAGGGGGAGCGGGCCTACGCGCTCGCGCGCGCCGGGCGCCCGCCCGAACTGCCGCCGGTCGAGGTCACGGTGTACGCGGCCGACGTGCTGCACTACGCGCCGCCCGACGTCGAGATCCGGGTCACCGTGAGCGCCGGCACGTACGTCCGGGCCCTCGCGCGGGACCTGGGCGAGCGGCTCGGCCTCCCGGCCCACTGCGCCGCGCTCCGCCGCGAGGCGATCGGCGAGCACCGGGTCGAGGCGGCGGTCACGCTCGAAGCGCTCGACGCCGGTCAGCCGCTGCTGACTCCGGCGCAGGTGGTGGGGCACCTGCCGGCCTGTCGCGTGACGGCCGAGGAGGCCGCCGCCCTCGCCCACGGTCGACGGATCCGGGCCGCGGGGCCGGCAGGACGCTGCGCGGCGCTGGCCGACGGCCGCCTCATCGCGGTCGGCACGACGGGGGAGGATGGGTGGTTCCAGCCCGAGGTGGTCCTGGAGGCGGCGTGAGGGTGCTGCCGATCGGTCCCGAAGGGTCGGTGGTCACCGTCGGGACCTTCGACGGGGTCCACCTGGGACACCGGGCGGTGCTCGACGAGATCGCACGGCGGGCGCAGGCCGCGGGACGGAAGAGCGTGCTCGTCACCTTCGAGCCGCACCCGCTCGTCGTGGTCAACCCGCAGATGGCCCCGCCGCTCCTCACCACGGGCGGCGAACGGCAGGAGGCGCTGGCGCTCACGGCGCTCGACTACGTGGACCTGCTGCGCTTCGACCGGGAGCTGGCCGCCCTCGCCCCGGACGCGTTCGTCGAGCGGTACCTGGTGGATCGGCTGGGCGTCCGGGAGCTGGTGATCGGCTACGACCACGGGTTCGGGCGGGGACGAAGCGGCGACGTCGGGACCCTCCGCGCGCTGGGCCAGCGGTTCGGGTTCGGGGTGGATGTGGTGGGGCCGGTGGAGGTGGACGGACACGCGGTCTCGAGCACGCTGGTCCGCCGGGCGGTGGGGGGCGGCGATCTCGCGCTGGCGGCCCGGTTGCTCGGCCGACCCTACGGGGTGGTGGGCCGGGTGGAGCACGGCGCGGGGCGCGGCCGGACCATCGGGATCCCGACCGCCAACCTGGGCGGCGTCCCGGCGGCCAAGCTCCTCCCGCCGGACGGGGTGTACGCCGCCTGGGTGGAGACCCGCCGCGGCCGCTACGGGGCGATGCTCAACCAGGGTCCCAAGCCCACCTTCGAGGACGGGCGGCGCAGCATCGAGGTCCACCTCTTCGGGTTCGAGGGCGACCTGTACGGCGAATGGATCCGGGTGGAATGGGTCCGGCGCCTGCGCGACGTCGAGCGGTTCCGCTCGGTGGACGCGCTGATCGGGCAGCTCACGCAGGACCGCGCGCAGGCGGAGGCCGTGCTGGCCGAGGCCCGCGGCGGCGGGGTCACTCACCCATAACGCACTACGGAGCGATGTTCGCAACCATCCGCAGCCGGCTCATCGTGACCGCGATCCTCGCGGTGCTCTCGGTCTGGGCCATCTGGCCGACCAAGACCGTCGAGGACGTCACCGATCCGAACGGGATCGTCCATCAGGACACCGTTCTCCGCCTCCATCCGAGCCTCGGCCTCGACCTGCAGGGCGGCATCCACCTCGGCCTCGAGCTCGACACCTCGAAGGTCGCCTCCACCAACCCGAGCCGTGACCTCGACCTCGCGCTGACCGTGCTCCGCAAGCGCATCGACGAGTTCGGCGTCGCCGAACCGGTCATCCAGAAGGTGGGCGACCGCCGGATCGTGGTGGAGCTCGCCGGGGTCAAGGATCCCGAGCGCGCCAAGGCCATCGTGCAGCGGAGCGCGTTCCTCGAGTTCCGGCTGACCGACAAGACCCACGCGCTCGAGAAGGCGCTCCCCTCGATGGACCGGGTCCTTCGCGGCCTCGGCATCACCGCGACGGGCGGGGCGGCGCCGGCGGCTGGCGCCGCCCACGCCGTGCAGAAGCTCCGCGGCGGCGACACCGCCGCCAAGGCGGCCAAGGGGGCGGGGAAGGGTGCCGCCGCGGCCGACACCGGCGCGGTGGCCGGGGGCGTGCTCGAGAGCCTCATCCAGCCGGCCAACGCCGGCGGGTTCTCCGTCCCGGGCGAGTATATGGTGCCCGAGGGCGCGTATCCGCGGGTGGACTCGCTGCTCTCCATCCCCGCGGTCAAGGCGCTCCTCCCCCGTGGGTATGGCTGGGCCTGGCTCTCGGCGCCGATCAGCGTCGGGGTGGCGCCGTATCGCTTCCTCTACATCCTCGAGGACCGGCCGATCATGACCGGGTCGAACCTCGAGGACGCCCAGGCCGGGACCGACCCGCTCACCCAGGCCGCCGTGGTGGACTTCCAGCTCGACCGGGCGGGTGGGCGCAAGTTCGGCCAGGCCACCGGCGCCCACGTCGGCGACTACATGGCCATCCTGCTCGACGGCAAGGTCCAGGGGCGGCCGCCGGTGATCAACAGCCGCATTGACCGGCGGGGCCAGATCACCCTCGGCAACAAGACCATCGAAGAAGCCCGCGACCTCGCGCTCACGCTCAAGGCCGGCGCGCTGCCGGTGCCGCTCAAGATCGTCGAGCAGCAGCAGGTGGGCGCCAGCCTGGGCGCCGACTCGATCCATGGCGGCATCATGGCCGGCGTGGTCGGCACGCTGCTCGTGGTGCTCATCATGGTCGGCTACTACCGGCTGAGCGGGCTGCTCGCCGTCGGCGGCCTGGTGCTCTACATCCTGTTCGCCATCGGCGGGCTCGCGATGGTCGGGGCCACGCTGTCGCTGCCCGGCCTCGCCGGCCTGGTGCTCTCGATCGGCATCGCGGTGGACGCCAACGTGCTGATCTTCGAGCGCATCCGGGAGGAGCTCCTGCACGGGAAGACCGTGCGGCTCGCGGTGGACGAGGGGTTCAAGCACGCCATGAACGCCATCATCGACTCCAACGTCAGCACGGTGTTGACGGCGCTGTTCCTCTTCCAGTTCGGCACCGGCCCGGTCAAGGGCTTCGCGGTCACGCTCATCATGGGCATCATCGCC
>CAMLHU010000147.1 GCA_946479825.1 uncultured Gemmatimonadota bacterium | reverse complement strand
CCGGCCGGCGCCCGGGGCGACGCCCGCGACGCGTCCGTCGTCGCCGATGACGACCTCCCCGCCTTCGATCGGCGGTCCCGCCATCGGGACCACCCAGCCGGCGCGGAGGACGGTGCGGGTCACCCGGTCAGTTCTGGCCGGGGTACTGGGGGGTGCCTCCGCCGCCCACCGGACTGAAGGCGTGGAGGTGGCAATACGTCTTCGGCTCCGTCCCCGGGAGGTACGACTCGACGTAGCGGTTCTCGGTGGGACAGAACGGCAGCGCGAGCTCCCCGGTCTGGCGGTCGATCTCGGCGAACTTGAGGTCGTCCGGGCGGGGCCAGGGATCCTGCGGAACGGCGCGGCGCTCGTAGATGTCGCGCATCATCGCCGTCCAGGCCGGGGCGGCGAGCACGCCGCCGGTCGCGGCCGCCTTGATGCGATCCGGCTTGTCGAAGCCCATCCAGACGCCGCCCACCAGGTCGGGCGTGAACCCGATGAACCAGACGTCGGTGCCCTGGTCGGTGGTGCCGGTCTTGCCGCCGGCCGGGATAGTGAACCCGGCGCCGCCGACCTCAGGGTATGCGGTCCCGGCGGGGGTCCGCACCACGTCGCGGAGGACGTCCACCAGCAGCCAGGCCTGGTCGGAGTCCATCACCTGCATGGTGCGGACCTGCGGCCGCCAGACGATGTTGCCCTGCCGGTCCTCGACCCAGAGGATCGGGTTCGGGACCGACCGGTAGCCGAGGTTGGCGAACGTGGTGTAGGCCGAGATCATCTCGAGCGGCTGCACGTCGGCCGAGCCGATGTGGATGGACGGCACCGCGGGGATCGGCGTGGTGATCCCGAACTTGGTGGCCTCGGAGATGACCGCCTGCTCGCCCAGCTCCTCCATCCCGAGCCGGATGGTCACGATGTTGTCGGACATCGTGAGCGCCTGCCGGAGGGTGAGCGGCCCGCGGAAGATCAGGTCGTAGTTCTGCGGCTCCCACGGCGGCTCCGTCGGGCCCATCGGGACGCTGAGCGGCGCGTCCTCGATGATCTCCGACAGCGGATGTCCAGCGCGGAGCGCGGCGGAGTAGACGAAGGGCTTGAAGGTCGAGCCCGGCTGGCGGCGGGCCAGGATGGCGCGGTTGTACTTGCTGTCGTCGAAGTCGCGGCCGCCCACCAGCGCCAGGATGTTGCCGGTCTTCGCCTCGAGCACCACCGCGAGGCCCTGGAGGTACGGGGAGTAGGTCGGCCCTTCCTGGGAGTCCTGGTCCTTGTCGGCCTTCTCCTGCAGGTACTGGGCGTAGGTCTCGTGCTTGTAGGGCCCGTACTGGCCGTTCTCGATCGCCTCGAGCTGGGTCTCGAGCGCCCGCTCGGCCGCGAGCTGGGTGTCGAGGTCGAGCGTGGTGTGGATGCGAAGCCCCGCGGTGTAAAGCTCCGGCCCGAAGCGCGCCTCCATCTGCTGGCGGACGTACTCGGTGAAGTACGGCGCCACCTCGCTGAAGTCCGACCGGTTCGACAGCACCAGCGGATACGCCTCCCACCGCTCGGCCTCGGCGGCCGTGAGGTAGCCGTTGTCGTGCAGGAGGCTGATGACGAGGTTGCGCCGCTCGATGGCACGGAGCCGGTGGCGGCGCGGATTGTAGATCCCCGGCCCCTTGGGGAGCGCGGCCAGCATCGCCGCCTCGGCGACGTTGAGGTCGTGCGCCGACTTGCCGAAGTACCGCTGGGCCGCGGCCTCGACCCCGAACGCGCGGTTGCCGAGGTCGATCTGGTTGAGGTAGAGCTCGAGGATCTTGTCCTTGGAGTACGTGCGCTCGAGCTCGAGGGCCACCTGCGCCTCCCGGAGCTTCCGGCGGAACGACCGGTCGCTCCGGTTGATCTCCTCGGGCCACAGGTTGCCGGCCAGCTGCATCGTGATGGTCGAGGCACCGCCGGCGATGCGCCGCTTGATCAGGATGTCCTTGACGGCGCCGAACACCCGGATCCAGTCCACCCCGTGGTGCTGGTAGAAGCGCTTGTCCTCGGTGGACAGGAACGCCGCGACCACCGCGGGCGACATCTGGCTGAGCGGCACCACCGTCCGGCGCTGGAGGCCGAGGTCGGTGATGAGCCGGCCGTCCGCGGCATAGACCTTCGACGCCTGGTCCGGATCGTACTGGGTGACGCTCGCGACCGACGGGCAGGAGTTGTTGAGGCAGGCGCGGCTCCACGCCCCCGTGAGCAGCGCCGTCGAGAATCCGGCCGCCGAGAACACGGCGGTGAGGAACCAGCGACGGATGACCGGGGTGTGCCACCAGCGGGCGAGCGTGCCGATCCGGCGGGAAGCCATGGTCGAAAGCTAGCGCCGGGGGGGTGGGGGGAAAAGTCGCGGCGGGGTAGATTCTCGCCATGGCCACTTCCCTGCTCACCGAACTCACGGCGCGCGGATTCGTCCAGGACCTGACCCCCGGCCTGGAGGAGCGCCTCGCCCGCGGGCCGATCACGGGATACGTGGGGTTCGACCCCACCGCGGACTCGCTGCACGTGGGGAACCTGGTCCCCGTGATGGGCCTCGCCTGGCTCCAGCGGACCGGGGGCACGCCGATCGTCCTCGTCGGCGGCGGCACGGGGCTCATCGGCGACCCGAGCGGCAAGCGGGCCGAGCGGCCGATGCTCGACCCGGCGCTGGTGGACGTGAACGCCCGGGCCATCGAGGCCCAGCTGCGGCGGTTCGTGAGCTTCGAGGGGAAGCACGCCGCCCGCGTCCGGAACAACGCCGACTGGCTCGGCGACCTCCGCCTGGTGGACTTCCTCCGCGACACCGGCAAGCACTTCACCGTCAACTACATGCTGCAGAAGGAATCGGTGAAGGCGCGGATGGAGACGGGGATCTCCTTCACCGAGTTCGCCTACATGCTGGCACAGGCCTACGACTTCTGGCACCTGCACCACCAGGACGGGTGCGAGCTCCAGCTCGGCGGAAGCGACCAGTGGGGGAACATCACCGCCGGGTGCGAACTGGTCTCACGACGCGACGGACGGCAGGTGCACGGCCTCGTCTTCCCGCTCCTCACCACCCATTCGGGGAGCAAGTTCGGCAAGAGCGAGGACGGCAACGTCTGGCTCGACCCCGCCCGGACGAGCCCGTACAGGTTCTACCAGTTCTGGCTCAACCAGGAGGACGCCGACGTCGATCGGGTCCTCAAGCTCTTCACCTTCCTGCCGCTCGCCGAAGTGAGCGCGATCGTGTCGGCGCACCTGGCCGACCCCGGCAAGCGCGAGGGCCAGCGCCGGCTGGCGCGCGAGGTCACCAACCTGGTCCACGGCGCCGAGCAGACCGCCCGGGTCGAGGCGGCCGCCCGGATCCTCTTCGGCGGCGACGACGTGCGCTCGGCCGACGCCGGCGCGTTCGGCGTGCTGGCGGCCGAGATCCCGAGCCATCCGGTGGCCGAGGCCGACCTGTCGGCGGGGCTCCCGCTCGCCGACGCACTCGTGACCGCGGGGCTCGCGGCCTCCAAAGCGGAGGCGCGGCGGGGGATCGAGCAGAAGGCGTTCGCGGTCAACGGCGAGAAGGTGGACGCCGCCCGGGCCCTGGGGACCCGGGACCTGCTCGCCGGACGGTACGTGCTGCTGCAGAAGGGGAAGAAGAACTACGCGATGCTGGTGATGGGTCGTGAGTCGTGAGTCGTGGGTTGTGGGTTGTGGGTCGTGGGTCGTGGGTCGTGAGTCGCGGGTTGATCGCTGGAGCGCTCCCGTCTCGGCTCACCCCTCCAGGACTTCCACAACCTTCCCCATCTCTTCCGGCGTCGTATAGAAGTGCGGTGACAGGCGGATCGCGCCCTCGCGGAGCGACGCGTACACGCCCGCCGCGCGCAGCCGCTCGAAGGTGCCGTCGAGGTCACGCGGGGCGAGGCAGAGGATCCCCGACCCGTGCACGCCGCGCGGCGACGTGATCCGGACACCGAGCCGCTCGGCCGCCGACATGACCGGCGCGTGGAGCGCCTGCAGGTGCGCGGCGATCCGCGCGATCCCGACCTCGAGCAGCATCCCCACCGAGACGTTGAACCCCGCAATATCCTGATACGGGAGCGTCACCAGCTCGAAGCGGCGGGCGTCCGACCGGAGCGTCGGATCGTACGCGGTGAGCCGCCGGAAATCGTCCGTCCCCTCGAAGGCCATCCACCCCACCATCGCGGGATGGAGTCGGCCGATCAGCTCCTTCCGTACATAGGTGAACCCCGACCCCCACGGCGAGAGCAGCCACTTCTGCCCGCCGCTCGAGAGGATGTCCACCGGCGTGGCCCGGAGGTCCACCGGCACCTGGCCCAGCGCCTGGATCGCATCCACCACGAGGAACTTGCCGAGCCGGCGGGTCGCCGCCGAGAGCGCGGCGAGGTCGACGCGATATCCGTTGCTGAACTGCACCAGCGACACGGCGAGCGCCTTGACCTCCGGCCGCTCGAGCCGGGCCAGGAGGGCGGCCTCGTCGGGCCATCCCTCTTTGGTGGTGGGGACGAGCTCGAGCGTCACGCCGCGCTCGCGCAGCAGGAGCCACGGATAGACGTTGGCGGGGAACTCCTTGTCGCTCACCACCACCACGTCGCCGCGGCCGAGCGGGAGCGCCGCGGCCGCGAGGGCGAGCCCCCAGGTGGTATTGGTCGCGATCGCGATCTCCGCGGGGTCGGCATTCACCAGCTGCGCCGCGAGGCGGCGCGCCTCGGAGAGCACCGCGAAGAGGTCGGTGTCGGGGAGCCGGAACGGCATCGTCCGCCGGCGGTTCCACTCGTCGGCGACGCGCCGGGTGCGCTCCGGCAGCGGGCCGGTGCTGGCGTGGTTGAGATAGACGGTGTCGTCGGCCCACGGGAATTCGTCGCGGCGGAGCTGCCGGAGGTCCTGGTCCATCGTCACTTCCGTTCGGTACGGATGTCGAATGCCTGGCGGAGCCCGTCCCCGACCAGGTTGAAGGCGAGCACGGCGACCCCGATCGCGAGCCCGGGCGCCACCGAGACCCACGGCGCCACGCGCAGCAGGTCGCTCCCGTCGGCCACCATCGCGCCCCAGCTCGGCGTCGGCGGCTGGGCGCCCAGGCCGAGGAACGAGAGCGCGGCCTCGGCCATCATCGCCCCGGCGATGCCGAGGGTGGCCGCGACGAGGACCGGGGACCGGACATTCGGGAGGAGGTGGCGCCAGAGGATGCGGCGGTCGGCGGCGCCGAGCGCGCGGGCGGCCAGCACGTACTCGGCCCCGCGGAGCGCCAGCACCTGCCCGCGCACGAGCCGAGCCATCCCCGCCCAGCCGACCACGCCGATCAGGACGAAGACGAGGGGCAGCGAGGGCCGGACTGCCGCGGCGACGGCGATGAGCAGGAGCAGCGTCGGGAACGCCAGCGTGATGTCGGCGCAGCGCATCACGAGCGACTCGACCCATCGGCCGTAATACCCCGCCAGCAGCCCCAGCGAGACCCCGAGCACCAGCGACACCGACTGCGAAATGAGACCGACGCCGAGGGAGATCCTGGCGCCGTAGAGCACGCGGCTCAGGACGTCGCGCCCCTGGCTGTCGGTGCCGAGCAGGTGGTGGAGGCTGGGCGGGAGGAGGTAGGCCTGGCGGAGGTCGCCCACGAGCGGGTCGGCCGGGGCCAGCAGCGGCGCCGCGAGGGCCGCGACCACGATCACCGCCGCGAGCCCGAGCCCCGCCGCGAAGAGCGGATCGCGGCGGCATTGGCGGATGATGGGGTCGAGGAGCTGGGGCACGGGGAGGGTGAGAGGGGAGACGGGAGACGAGAGAAGAGAGAAAGGAGACGAGAGAAAGGCAACGTGCCCCTCAGATCCACGACCCACGACCCACGAC
>CAMLHU010000146.1 GCA_946479825.1 uncultured Gemmatimonadota bacterium | reverse complement strand
CCTCGAGCTTGACGTACTTGCCGGGGAAGCCGGTGAACTGCTCGGCCACGTGGAACGGCTGCGAGAGGAACCGCTGCACGCGCCGCGCCCGGGCCACCACCTGCTTGTCCTCTTCCGACAGCTCGTCCATCCCGAGGATGGCGATGATGTCCTGGAGGCTCTTGTAGCGCTGCAGCAGCCGCTGGACGCCGATGGCCACGTCGTAGTGCCGCTGGCCCAGGTACTGCGCGTCGAGGATGCGGCTCGAGCTGTCGAGCGGGTCCACGGCCGGGTAGATGCCGAGCTCGGCGATGGATCGCGAGAGCACCACGGTGGCGTCGAGGTGGGCGAAGGCGGTGGCCGGCGCCGGGTCGGTCAGGTCGTCGGCGGGGACGTAGATGGCCTGCACCGAGGTGATCGACCCCTTGGTGGTCGAGGTGATCCGCTCCTGCAGGTCGCCCATCTCGGTGGCCAGCGTCGGCTGGTAGCCCACCGCGCTCGGCATCCGGCCGAGGAGCGCCGACACCTCGGACCCCGCCTGGGTGAAGCGGAAGATGTTGTCCACGAAGAGCAGCACGTCCTGGCCCTCGACGTCGCGGAAGTACTCCGCGATCGTGAGGCCGGAGAGGCCGACGCGGAGGCGCGCGCCCGGCGGCTCGTTCATCTGGCCGTACACCAGCGCCACCGAGTTCAGGATGTTGGCTTCCTTGAACTCGAGGTACAGGTCGTTCCCCTCGCGGGTCCGCTCGCCCACGCCGCAGAAGACCGACCGGCCGCCGTGGCCCTTCTGCACGTTGTTGATGAGCTCCTGGATGACCACCGTCTTGCCGACGCCGGCGCCGCCGAAGAGGCCGATCTTCCCGCCCTTCACGAACGGGGCGATGAGGTCGATCACCTTGATGCCGGTCTCGAAGACCTGGGTCTTGGGCTCGAGGTCGACGAACTTCGGGGTCTCGCGGTGGATGGGCCAGCGCTCCACGGCCGCCGGGATCGCCGCGCCGCCGTCCACCGGCTCGCCCAGGACGTTGAGGATCCGCCCGAGCGGGGCCTCGCCGACGGGCACCGAGATCGGCGCGCCAGTGTCCACCACCTTCATCCCCCGGACGACGCCGTCGGTGGTGCTCATCGCGACGGCGCGGACCTGGTTCTGGCCGATGTGCTGCTGCACCTCGGCCACGAGCCGGACCGGCACGGCGCCGGAGCGGTCCTCGAGGAGCAGGGCGTTGTAGATCTCGGGCAGCTGCTCCGGTTCGAACTCCACGTCGAGCACCGGGCCGATGACCTGCACGACCTTGCCGATGTTCTGCGTTGCGGTTGCCATTGCGGTCGGATCCTTGGGTCTGATGGTGTCCTGCCGGCCGTTCAGCCTTGCAGCGCCGCGGCCCCGCCGACGATCTCGCTGATCTCCTGCGTGATCGCCGCCTGGCGCTGGCGGTTATAGGTGCGGCGGAGCAGGTCGAGCAGCTCGCCGGCGTTGTCGGTCGCGTTCTTCATCGCGGTGCGGCGCGCCCCGTGCTCGGCCGCGGCGGTCTCGACCAGGCCCCGGTACACGGCGTTCCGCACGTAGAGCGGGAGCAGGCGGTCGAGGATCTCGCCCGCCGAGGGGCGCAGCAGGTAGTCGGGCCGCGGGCCGCCCTTCGCGGGGGCCTCGACCGGGAGGATGCGCACGGTGGTCGGCGGGGTGCTGAGCGCGCTCACGAACCGGGCGTGCACGAAGTCCACGCTGGCGAGCTGCCCGGCCTCGTACTCGCGGATCAGCCCTTCGACCAGCTCCGCGGCGTGCTCGGCGCCCGGACGGTCGCCGATGTCCACCCGCTGGGTGGCCATGGCGCGGCCCAGGTACTTGAAGAAGCCGATCGCCTTCTTGCCCACGACGTGGAGGTCGACCTGGTAGCCCTGGCGCTCGAGCTCCTCGACCCGCCGGCGGGCTTCCTTGATCAGGTTCGAGTTGAACCCGCCCGCGAGGCCGCGGTTGGAGGTCACGAGCAGCACCGCCGCCCGGGTCGGCCCGCCCTTGGCCGGCGGCGCCGGGCGCCGCAGCAGCGGGAAGGCCTCGGCCAGCTCGGGGGTGTAGAGGTCGCCGATGACCGCGGTGAGCGCCTCGGCGTACGGCCGGGCGGCCACGACGCGATCCTGGGCCCGCTTGAGCTTGGACGTGGAGACCAGCTCCATCGTCCGGGTGATCTTGCGGGTGTTCTGGACCGACTTGATCCGGCCCTTGAGCGCGCGCGCCTTCGCCATGCTCAGGCCGCCCGGAAGGCGGGCTTGAAGGCCTCGACCGCGGCCTTGAGCTCGGCGGTCAGCGCGTCATCGAGGGTCTTCCTGGTCCGGATCCCCTCGAGCACCTTCGGGTGCGAGGCCTCGAGGAAGCCGAGGAAGTCCTGCTCCCACTGCCGGATGTTCCGCACCTCGACGTCGTCGAGGTGGCCGTTGGTCACGACCCAGATGATCGCGACCTGGCGCTCCACCGCGACCGGCTGGTACTGGGGCTGCTTGAGGATCTCGACCAGCCGGGCGCCGCGGCTCAGCTGCCGCTGGGTGGCCGGATCGAGCTCCGAGCCGAACTGCGCGAAGGCCTCGAGCTCGCGGAACTGCGCGAGCGAGAGCCGGAGCGGACCGGCCACCTGCTTCATGGCCTTGATCTGGGCGTTGCCGCCCACGCGGCTCACGCTGATGCCCGCGTCCACCGCCGGCCGGACGTTCGAGTAGAACAGGTCAGTGGTGAGGAAGATCTGGCCGTCGGTGATCGAGATGACGTTGGTCGGGATGTACGCCGAGACGTCGCCCGCCTGGGTCTCGATGATCGGGAGCGCGGTGAGCGAACCGCCGGGCTTCCGGATGCGCGGGTCGAGCTTCACCGTCTCCGGGTCCTCGGAGATCTTGGCGGCGCGCTCGAGGAGCCGGCTGTGGAGGTAGAACACGTCGCCCGGGTACGCCTCGCGGCCCGGGGGACGCCGCAGGATGAGCGAGAGCTGCCGGTACGCGGCGGCCTGCTTGGAGAGGTCGTCGTACACGCAGAGGGTGGCCTTCCCCTCCTCGTACATGAAGTACTCGGCGATGGCGCAGCCGGCGTACGGGGCGATGTACTGCAGCGGCGCCGGGTCGGAGGCGCTCGCCACGACGATCACGGTGTAGTCGAGCGCCCCGGCCTCGCGGAGCCGCTCCACCACCGAGGCGACCGTCGAGCGCTTCTGGCCGACGGCGACGTACACGCAGACGACGCCGGTGCCCTTCTGGTTGATGATCGTGTCGATCGCGATGGCCGTCTTGCCGGTGCCGCGGTCGCCGATGATGAGCTCACGCTGGCCGCGGCCGATCGGGATCATGGCGTCGATGGCCTTGATGCCGGTCTGGAGCGGCTCCTTCACCGGCTGCCGGACGATGATGCCCGGGGCGATCATCTCGACCAGGCGGGCGCCGGAGGCCTTGATGGGCCCACGGCCGTCCACCGGCCGGCCGAGCGCGTCCACGACGCGGCCGAGCATCGCGGGGCCGACCGGGACCTCGAGCACCTTGCCGGTGCAGCGGACCTCGTCGCCTTCCTTGAGCTTCAGGTAGTCGCCCATGATGGCGGCGCCGACGTTGTCCTCTTCGAGGTTGAGGACCAGGCCCGCGATCGTCTCACCGGTCTCGCGCACGGTGAACTCGAGCATCTCGCCCGCCATCGCGGCCGAGAGGCCGTAGATCCGGGCCACGCCGTCCTTCACCTCGAGGACGGTGCCCACGTCCCGCGCGTCGGCCGAGGCCAGGTTCGCAGCCTCGATCTCCTTGAGCAGGACATCCTTGAGTTCGCCGGGTCGGAGGGTCGCTTCGGTCGCCATAGCTCTCACGCCAGTAGGTGAACGGAACGCTTCGGGTATAGCTTGTGAAATTTATCACAATCAGGCACAAAGACAAGGTTACCCCCGACGGCGCGGCGGCGTAAGCCACACCCCCCACGGACAGGCGCCGTACCCCTGAAACCCTCCCCTCCGGTGGAAGGCCCTATCCTATTATCCTGTGGCATGGCTTCCCCCCTCGCCGCGTATCCTCGCCGCCTGTCCAACGCCACCAGCGAAGTCGGGTCCCGGATCGTCGCCCAGCTCGAACAGCTCGGCGTGAACGAGCCGGCCCTGCTCACGACCCTCGCGGTCGGCGTCGGCGTGCTCTCAGGCCTCAGCGTCCTGCTGTTCTACCGTTCGATCGACCTCTCGGCCCGCCTCATCGCCGACCTGACCGCCGTGCTGCCGATCCCGCCGGCCATCGTCGCCGCCGCCACCCTCGCGATCGGGCTCATCATCGTGCGGGCGATCGTCCACTACGGCACGCACGACTCGGACGGCGAGAACATTCCCGACGTCATCCACGCGGTCGCGCGGCGCGGCGGGGTCCTCAACCTCCGGCCGGTGGCGCTCAAGACCCTCGCCGCGGCGGTGACGCTCGGCAGCGGCGGCTCGATGGGCGCCGAGGGCCCGGTGGCGGTGCTCGGCGCCGCCGTCGGGAGCCGGGCCGGACGTTTTCTCCGTTTCCGCAAGGAGCGGCTCCGGCTGCTGCTGAGCTGCGGCGCCGCCGCGGGCCTCTCGGCCGCGTTCGGCGCGCCGATCGCCGGCGTGGTGTTCGTGCTCGAAAAGCTCGTCGGCAGCTTCCGCACCTCGGTGCTCGCACCGCTGGTGGTCGCCAGCGTGTCCGCCGCCGCCGTGACCCGGGTCGGCCTCGGCCGGGACCAGGTCATCCGGATCCCGGCGGAGTATCACGTCGGCGGCGCGCGCGAGCTCGTCCTCTATGCCGGCGTGGGCCTCCTCGGCGGGCTGATCGGCTGGCTCTACGCACGGGCCGCGTGGAAGGTGCCGGACTGGCTCCGGACCCTGCCGCCCTGGCTGCGGCTGGCGTTCGCGGCGGTCACCGTCGCGGCGGTCGCGACCCGATTCGCGCCGGCCCTCTGGGGCCAGGGCCACCAGGGGCTCGACCTCGGGCTCGTGACGGAACGCACTGCGTGGCTGCTCTTCGGGCTCTGCCTGGCCAAGATCGCGGCGACCGCGCTCACGCTGGGCGGCGGCGGCGTGGGCGGCGTGTTCACCCCGGCCCTGGTGGTGGGCGGGACGTTCGGCGCGGCGATGGGGGTGGGACTCGCGCACCTGATGCCGGAGTGGAACCTCCAGCCGGTGGCGTTCGCGCTGGTAGGGATGGCGGCGGTGGTCGGAGCGGCGACCCACGCCCCGCTCACGGCCGTGTTCATGGTGCTCGAGATGAGCGGCGACTACGGCCTCATCCTGCCGATCCTGCTGGGCGGGACCCTGGCGTACCTGGTCGCCAAGCCGCTCTACCCCGAGTCGATCTACACCGAATGGCTTGCCCGGCGCGGGGAGCACATCGCCCACGGCACCGACGAGACCGTGCTGGCGGCGCTCACCGTGGCCGACGCGTACCGCTCCGACCCGGTCATCCTGGCCGCGGAAACGACCGTCGAAGAGGCGCTCCCGCGCATCCGCCAGACCGGGCAGCTCGAGTTCCCCGTGGTGGACGCGACCAACGCGATGGTCGGGGTGCTCACCTGGGACGACGTGACCTCCGCGCTCACGGACGCCAAGCGCGACCGGACCATCGGCGAGATCGCCGACCCGCCGCGCGACGGCGTCACCCTGCAGGACGACCTGCTCACCGCGCTCCGCCGGCTCCGCGAGCGCGACGCGCAACTCCTCCCCGTCCTCGACGCTACGGCACCCCACCACCTCCGGGGGGTGATCGGGCGCGCGGAGATCTTCACCGCCTACGAACGGGCGCTGGAGGAGGGGGCAGAGTAGCGGGGCGGACCGCTCACCGCTAACCGCTATCCGATGGGTCGGACGGTGGGCACGTCGTCGGGCGTGCATCGCCCGTGTCGTAC